>JAJFFL010000114.1 GCA_021776705.1 Alphaproteobacteria bacterium | reverse complement strand
GCGGCCGGGCGCGGTGATCAGATCGACGGCGGCGAAGCCGGAGTCCTCGAGCGCCCGGGAGACCTCGTGGCCGTCCGGATCGTCGCCGGCGACCGCGGCGAGCGTCGGCGCGCCGCCGAGCGAGGCGACGTTGCGGGCGACGTTCCCGACGGCGCCGAGCATGGTTTCGACCCGGTCCTGGCGCATGGTGACGACCGGCGCCTCGCGCGACACGCCGGCGGCGGCGCCGTAGACGAAGCGGTCGAGGATCAGGTCGCCGACGCAGAGCACGCGCTTGCCGGCGATGCGGGCGGTCAGATCGCGCAGGTCGGCGGGCGTCATGGCCCCTCGCAAATCGCAGCGGCGCGGGCGGAATCGTGGCCGGTCTCTTAGAAGCCGCGCCGGGACCTGTCCAGCCGACGGCGCCGCGGGCCGGCGATCCGTTGGCGCGCTGCGGACGTAGAACAGCGAGCCCGCAAGCCCAGGAGACCCGATGCCGTCCGACGCCCCCGCCTTGATGTGGTTCCGCCAGGACTTGCGGCTGCGCGACAATCCGGCCCTGGCGGCGGCGGCGCGATCCGGGCGGCCGCTGGTCTGCCTTTATGTCCTCGACGACGCCGCCGCCGGCGACTGGCGGCCGGGCGGCGCGTCGCGCTGGTGGCTGCACCACAGCCTCGTTTCGCTGACGGCCGACTTGGCCAAGCGGCGGCAAACCCTGGTCCTGCGCCGCGGCCGCGCCGACGCGGCGGTGCGCGCGACGGCGGCGGAGGTCGGCGCCGCGGAGGTGTTCTGGAACCGGGTCCATGAGCCGTTCGCCGTCGCGCGCGACACGCGGCTTGCGGCGGCGCTGCAGGCCGACGGCATCGACGTGCGGACGTTCAACGGCGCGCTGCTGTTCGATCCCGGCGAGATCACCACCGCGGCCGGCGCGCCCTACAAGGTGTTCACGCCGTTTTGGCGCGCCTGCCGCGCCGCCGGCCTGCCGACCGACGCCGGCGGCGATCCGGGCGTCTTGCGGATGGCCGGCGCGGTCCCCGCCTCGGACGCTCTCGCCGACTGGAGTCTCTTGCCGACCCAGCCCGACTGGGCCGCCGGACTGCGCGCCGAATGGAGCGTCGGCGAAGACGCCGCCGTCGCCCGCCTCGACGGCTTTCTGGACGACGCGCTCAAGGGCTACGGCGACGGCCGCGACCGTCCCGGCGTGCGCGGCACGTCGCGGCTGTCGCCGCACCTTCATTTCGGCGAGATCAGCCCCAAACGGGTCGTCGCGCGCACCCTCGACGCGGCGCAGGCGATCGGCGCCGACGCCGACGCGGACAAGTTCCTCAGCGAGATCGGCTGGCGCGAGTTCAGCCATACGCTGCTGCACGCGACCGGCGATCTCCACGAGGCGAACCACCAATCCAAGTTCGACGCGTTTCCATGGCGCGACGCCGACGACGCGTTCGCCGCCTGGAGCCGCGGCGCGACCGGCTACCCGATCGTCGACGCCGGCATGCGCGAGCTGTGGGCGACCGGTTGGATGCACAACCGGGTGCGGATGATCGTCGGCTCGTTCCTGGTCAAGCACCTGCTGATCGATTGGCGGCGCGGCGCGCGCTGGTTCTGGGACACGCTCGTCGACGCCGACCTCGCCAACAATTCCGCCGGCTGGCAGTGGATCGCCGGAACCGGCGCCGACGCCGCCCCCTACTTTCGGATCTTCAACCCAATGACCCAGGGGGCCCGCTTCGACCCCGACGGCGCCTACGTCCGCCGCTGGATTCCCGAGATCGCCGGCCTGCCCGACGCCCGCCTGCACGCGCCGTGGCGCGCCTCCGAGGCCGAACGCGCCGCCGCCGGCGTCGTTCTGGGCGAGACCTACCCGGAGCCGATCGTCGACCACGCGGCGGCTCGGGAGCGGGCCCTGGCGGCGTTCAAATCCTTGAAAGGCGCGGACTGACCGCGCGCCGTCGCGATTTGATCCGCTTCGGCCGCGGCCGCGTAAGAGCTTCAGAACCCGGCTTCGGCCCTCGTTGGAGAACACCGCCCGTGACCGCACGCAAACGCATCGCCGTCGTCGGCTCGGGGGTCGCCGGTCTGGGGGCCGCCTGGGCGCTCAAGGACACGCACGACGTCGTCCTGTTCGAACAGGACGACCGGCTGGGCGGCCACGCCAACACGGTCGAAATCGACCACGGCGGAACCCGCGTCGTCGTCGACACCGGCTTCATCGTCTTCAACCAGGAGACCTACCCCAACTTTCTGCCGTTCCTCGACGCCCTCGGCGTCGAAAGCCGGGAGACGACGATGAGCTTCGGGGTCTCGACACCGGCGGGAATCGAATGGTGTTCGAACCTCAACGGCGTCTTCGCGCAAAAGCGCAACTTTTTCCGGCCGTCGTTTCTGGTCATGCTGCTCGACATGGCGCGCTTCAACCGCCGGGCGCCGAAAGACCTCAAGGCCGGCCGCCTCGACGCCGTCAGCCTCGCCGACTATCTGCGCCGCGGCCGCTACGGGCGCGCCTTCATCCGCGACTATCTTTTGCCCATGGGGGCGGCGATCTGGTCGACAAGCGAACGCACGATGCTCGACTACCCGGCCGCCAGCTTCGTGCGCTTCTGCAACAACCACCGGCTGCTGCACGCGGTGCGGCCGTCGTGGCGCACCGTCGCCGGCGGCAGCCGCGCCTATGTGGCCAAGGTCGCCGCCGCGCTCGGCGACCGGGTGCGCGCCGGCGCGGCCGTCGCCGCGGTGCGCCGCGACGCCGCCGGCGTCACCCTGACCCTCGCCAGCGGCGCGGCGGAGCGCTTCGACGACGTCATTCTCGCGTGCCATTCCGACCAGGCCCTCGCCCTCCTCGCCGACCCGTCGGCCGACGAACGCGACCACCTCGGCGCGATCCGCTACGCGCCCAACCGCGCCGTGCTGCACCGCGACGTCGCGCTGATGCCGAAGCGGCGGCGGGCGTGGGCGGCGTGGAACTACCGCGTCGAGGAGACCGACCAGGCGCCGTCGGTGACTTACGACATGAACGCGCTGCAGCACATTCCGCGCGCCACGCCGGTGTTCGTGACCTTGAATCCGACGCGAGCGCCGCGCCCGGACACGGTGTTCGCCGAGTTCGACTACGACCATCCTCAGTTCACCGCCGCCGCCCTCGCCGCCCAGCGCACCTTCAACCGCGTCCAGGGCGTCAACCGGACCTGGTTCGCCGGCGCCTGGCTCGGCTACGGGTTCCACGAGGACGGGCTGCGCGCCGGACTGCGCGCCGCCTTGAAACTCGGAGGCCGCATCCCGTGGGACTTCGTCGAGGGCGACATCGACGGCGGCGCCTGGCCGCAAACCGTCGCCGCGGAGCCGGCGCGCGCGGCGGCCTCCGCGTGACCCCGGCCCTCAGCCTCTACGTCGGCCGCACGACGCACGCCCGGCGGGCGCCGTTCGCGCACCGCTTCGCCTACCGCATCGCGCAGATCCTGATCGACGTCGACCGCCTCGACGACGCCGCCAGGGCCAGCCGCTGGTTTTCGGTCGAGCGATTCAATCTGTTCAGCTTCCGCCGCCGCGATCACGGCGACCGCTCCGGCGGCGACCTGCGCCCGTGGGCCGAAGCGGCGTTCGCGACGGCCGGGATCCGGCTCGACGGCGGCGCGGTGCGGCTGATGTGTTTTCCGCGCGTGCTCGGGCATGTCTTCAACCCGCTGTCGATCTGGTTCGGCCACGGCCCCGACGGCGCGCTGCGCGGCGTGATCTACGAGGTCAGCAACACCTTCGGCGACCGCCACGCCTATGTCGCGGCGGCCGGCGCGCTCGGGCCGACGCGTCAGCAAACCAACAAGCGCTTTCACGTGTCGCCGTTCTTCGACGTCCGCGGCGGCTACGCCTTCCGGCTCACGCCGCCGGGCGACGCGTTCCAGTTGACGATCCGCTATGTGGTCGAGGGCGCACAGGTCTTTTCCGCCGCCCAGGCGACAACCCGGCGCACCGCGGACGACGTCGGATTCCTGCGCGTCTTCTTCGGCCAGCCGCTGATGACCTTGAAGGTGGTCGGCGGCATCCACTGGCAGGCGCTGCGCTTGTGGCTCAAAGGCGCGCGCTACCGCGGCCGCCCGGCGCCGCCGGCGCCGCTCAGCGTCGGCGTCTTGTCGCTGACCGAGTCGATTGGACGCGACGCCGCTTCCAGCTAAGATGTTGATCTATCTTGCGTATGCGTAAATGAGGTTGACCATGAACGCGCCGACGGCCGTGCACGCGAGTCCGGAGTCGATCTCGCGCCTCGCCGGCGCGCCGATGTCGTTCAAAATCGCCGCCCGCGCGGCGCTGCACCTCAAGCACGGCAAGCTGACCGCGGTCTTGCCGGACGGCCGCCGGCTGGTGTTCGGCGACGGCCGCGACGGGCCCGAGGCGACGATGATCGTCCGCAATTGGAAGTTCGCGCGCCGTCTGCTTGCGGCCGGCAACCTGGGCTTCGCCGAAGGCTACATCGCCGGCGATTGGGACACCCCCGACCTCGCCGCGGTGCTGGAGCTGTTCTCGTCGAACCTCGACCCGGTGCTCCACGATCTCGGCCACAACCCGGTCATCAAGCTGATGCACCGGCTGTATCACGCGCTGCGCTCGAACACGAAGGCCGGCGCGCGCAAGAACATCTACGCCCACTACGACCTCGGCAACGACTTCTACGCGCTGTGGCTCGACCCGACGATGACCTATTCGTCAGCGCTCTACGCGCGTCCCGGGGAGCCGCTGGAGGCGGCGCAGATCAACAAGTACCGGGCGCTCGCCGACCACCTCGGCCTCAAGGAAGGCCAGCATGTGCTGGAGATCGGCTCCGGTTGGGGCGGCTTCGCCGAATACGCGGCCAAGGAGCGCGGCGCGCGGGTCACCGGCATCACCATCTCGCAGGAACAGTTCGACTTCGCGCGCAAGCGAATGTTCGACCGCCAGCTCGCCGACAAGGTCGACATCAAGCTCGTCGACTACCGCGACATCGAGGGCGAATTCGACTCCGTCGCCTCGATCGAGATGTTCGAAGCCGTGGGCCAGGAGTACTGGCCGTCCTATTTCGGCAAGATCGCCGACGTGCTGCGGCCGGGCGGCGCCGCGGGGCTGCAGATCATCACCATCCAGGACGCCCTGTTCGACCGCTATTCGAAGTCCGTCGACTTCATCCAGCGCTACGTGTTTCCGGGCGGCATGCTGCCGAGCGTGACGCGGCTGAAATCCGAGGTCGACGACGCCGGCCTCGCGTGGCGCGAAATGTCCGCGTTCGGCCAGCACTACGCCGACACGCTGGCGGAATGGGGCGTTCGGTTTACGGCCGCCTGGGACGACATCCAGAAGCTGTCGGACAACTTCGACGAGCGCTTCAAGCGCTTGTGGCTCTACTACCTCGCCTACTGCGAAGCGGGATTCCGCACCCGCCGCATCGACGTCGCGCAGTTCACTTTGGCCAAGACCTGAGCGCCGAGACGCAATGCTGGTGGAACGCCAGCGGCTGATACTGCTCCCGGCACGGCACCGCCTTGAGCGCGAAGCGCGCCGGCTGCGGATCGCCGACGACGCGCGGCGCGGCGCGCCGGAGCTCGGCGACGACGTCCTGAAAGTCCTCCGCCGACAGACGCGCCAGGCTGACGCTCGGATCCGGGGTGACCGGCACCCGGGCGAGTCCGATGAAGACGATCTCGCCGGCCGCGGCGTCGAAGGCGAGGCGCTTGCCGTCGCGCAAGTCGGCCACGGCCCGGGCGCCGACGCCGCCGCGCGAGACTTCGCCGCCGTCGAGAGCGTAGGTCCCCGGCCGCACCCGATGCAGCGACCAGGCCGCGCGGTCGTCGAGGGTGCGGAACAGCGTCTCCGACGTGCGCGCCAGGATCTCGTCGCTTTTGTTGCGACGGAAGACGCCGAATTCACCGCTGGCGTCGTCGACCCGGCGCCAGATCACCGTCGCGTCGACCTTGGATTCGCCCTCGGGTCGGTCGATCAGAACGCCGGCGATGACCAGCGCCACGTCGCCTTCGCCGGCCGTAAAGCGGGCGTGGCGTGGGTTGACGTCCTGGATCAGCGACGGCGCGGAGGACGCGCACGCCGCCAGCGCCGCGGCCAAGACGACGCTCAGCGCTCGATGAATCATGCCCGTAGTTCCCCTCGCCGTTCGCGCCGCACGTTAGGCGGCGGGGCCGGCCGGCTCAACGGGACAATCGACGTTTGGGCGCGCGTTTTCGTCGAGCGGCGCGGCCCAGCCGGTTTGGGCGCGCACGAGCGGCAACCAGATGCCGCGCGGCAGCGCATAGATCGCTTTCAGGGCCCACGTGAACCGGCGCGGGAACGTGATCTCGAAACGCCGCGAGGCCAGGCCGCGGGCGATCCGCGCCGCCGCCGTCTCGGGCGAGACCATGAACGGCTTCGGAAACGCGTTGCCGTCCTGCGCCGGGGTGTCGACGAAACCGGGGGTGACGACCTGGACCAGCACGCCCCAGCGGTCGAGTTCGAGCCGCAAAGTCTCGGCCATGTTGATCAGGGCGGCTTTCGACGCCCCGTAGGCCGCCGCGGTCGGCATGCCGCCGAAACCGGTCGCCGACGCCACCAGCGCGATCTGGCCGCGCCGCCGCCCGGCCAGCCGCGGGTTGAGCGCCGCCAAGCACGCGGCGGCGCCGCCGAGGTTGACGTCGAAGGTCTTCTTCATCGCCGCGGCGTCCGGGGCTTCGGCCTTGATCGGCAGATAGACGCCGGCGTTGAGCACCGCGAGCGCGATCGGCCCCATCTCGGCTTCGATGCCGGCGACGGTCGCGGCGACGGCGTCGGCGTCGACGACGTCGCAGGCGAACGCCCGCACCGCCCCGTCGCTCTCGGCTTCCAGAGCGTTCAGCTTGTCGGCCGAGCGCGCCGAGGCGGCCACCCGCCAGCCGTCGGCGGCGAGTCGCCGGACCAGGGCGGCGCCGATGCCGCTTGACGCGCCGGTGACCCAGGCGACGCCGTCGTCGGGACCGACGGGCCGCGCGCTCACGTCGGGTCGCCCGTCTTCGCGAGGGTGTATTCGACTCGCGCGCCGCGGCCGTCGAACGCGCACTTCACCCAGCGCCCGTCGGCGTCGTACCAAAGCTCGACCGTCGTGGTTCCGACGACTTCGTACTTGGTCGTCGCGACCGGCCGGCCGGCGGCGATGACGGTTTCGGCGCCGACTTCGGTCACCGTGACCGGCATCAGCGCGCCGGTTTCGGTGTTTAAGAGTTCGCCGAGGGTCAGCACGCCCTTGTTCCACCACGTCGTCGGTATCGTCGCCAGCGACGCGGGACCTTCGTACGCCGGCCCGGTGACCGCCAGCGTCGAACCGACGCGCTCGACTTCGACGCCGAAGACGTCGCCGCCCTTGAGCGTCGTGGCGGTGAGCGTCTCAAGCACGCCGTCGCGCCAAACCTCGCGGACGTCATGGCGGTACGTGAACGGCGTGAACGGGCCGAAACGAACCTGCAGGTCGACGTCGACGGTCACCGTGAGGCTGTCGCCGTCGCGGGCGAAATCGACGACGTGACGGCCGAAGGCCTTGCCGCCGCGCGTGACGTCGAACGCCAAACGTTGCGGCGGCGGCGTGTCGAGTCCGTCGGCGGCGGCGGCCGGCGCGGCGGTCGCCAGGGCCGTCGTCAGGGCGGTCGCGAGAGAGATCGCAAGCGTTCGGGTCATGGGTGATCTCGATGTGCAGTGAATGAAAACGCGACGTCGACGGGCTGCGGCGGCGCCGCCGATCGAGACGGCGAGACGACGCCATCGCTTCCTGCGTCGGCCGGCTCGACCGCCCGCCCGGCGCCCGAGCTTGCTTTCATAGCCGCCTTGCGGCGGCGGCGCGATCTCGGTTGCGGGTCGGCGGCGGCGCGGGATGCGGCGGCGCGGGCCGGGAGGAGTTGTTCGTGCATGGCGCCGTTTCGTGGTTGTATCTGCACCGTCTACGCAGACCCCGACGGAGCGGATCATTTCCGACCCACCTCCTCTCGCCCCGCTGATTTCGGCGCGCGCGCTCAACGATGTCCTCGGCGACCACGACCTCGTCCTGCTCGACGCCACCTGGACGTTCGACGGCGGCCCGGCGGCGACCGCCGTCGGCCGAATTCCGGGTGCGGTGGCCTTCGACATCGACGCGGTGTCGGACCGCGCCGCGTCGCTGCCGCACATGCTGCCGGCGCCGAAAGCGTTCAAGAAGGCGGTCGAGGAGCTCGGCGTCGGCGACCGCTCGCGCGTCGTCGTCTACGACCGCATCCACGTCTTCGCCGCGCCGCGCGTCTGGTGGATGTTCAAGGCCATGGGCCACGCCCGCGTGCAGGTGCTCGACGGCGGCCTGCCGGCCTGGATCGCGGCCGGCGGCGCGACCGAGCCGCAGCCCGCCGCCGCCGGCGGCGATTTTCCCGGCGCCTTCAATCCGCAACCGGACATGGCGCGGGTGACCTCGATGCGCCAGGTCGCGGCGTGGCTCGCCGACGGGTTTCGCACCGTCGTCGACGCCCGAGCGGCGGCGCGGTTTCGCGGCGACAGCCCGGAGCCGCGCAAGGGCCTGCGCGCCGGCCACATGCCGAACGCCCTCAATCTGCCGTGGAGCGCGCTGGTCGCCGACGACGGCACGTTTCGCCCCGCCCCCGATCTCGCCGCCGCCTTCGCCGCG
>JAJFFL010000113.1 GCA_021776705.1 Alphaproteobacteria bacterium | reverse complement strand
CTCATTCAGCATCCGGGCCGGGTGTTTTCGCGCGAACAGTTGCTCGACGCGGTGTGGGGCTCGGTCGTGCACCTTGAGTCACGCACCGTCGATGTCCACATCGGCCGCCTGCGCAAGGCGCTCAAGCTGACGCCGGGCGGCGACCCGATTCGCACCGTGCGCTCGGCGGGCTCTTCGCTCGACGCCGAATTCGCCGGGGCCTGAGCCGCCGGACCGCGCGGCGCAAAAAAAGAGGGGCCGCCGAAGCGGCCCCTGTGCAGGCGGGGACGTAAGTCCGTCGATTCACCAAACCGCTCGGCGTGTCGCGGCGATGGCGTCCAGGGCGGTATCGGCATCCTCGGCGCCGCGTCGGCGGCGTTTCGGCGGCTGATACGCCTGACGTGCATGCGCGTCGCAATACGGCGCTGCGGCTTTGGTTTTGCGCCCGCAAAATCGAAATTCCTTGTCGTTGGGGTCGCCGATCGGCCACTTGCAGATGTGCTCGGACAAGGTCAGCACGGTGGCGAATTCGCCGTTCGGCAGCGGTGCGGGATCGACCGGTCCCGGCGGGGCGGACGCGTACGACGGCAAGCTCGGCTTGCTCGGCCGCATGGCGACGCGCGGCCGGCGCGGTCGCACGATCCGTTGCGGCGGCCGCGAGGGCGCCGCTCGGCCGGACAAACCCAGCCGATGCACCTTGCCGATCACCGCGTTGCGGGTGACGCCGCCAAGCTCCTTGGCGATCTGGCTGGCGGAAAGTCCGTCAGTCCAGAGTTTCTTGAGTTGTTCTACGCGCTCGTCGGTCCAGGACATGCTCGATACCACCGCAGCGCGGCAGCCCCCTATATCTAGTAGCTTGAGGACGACGTTGGCCGTCGTCTCGCTAGATATCGTACTCAGCAGCCCTTGAAGTACAAGATGCAGTGGTCTTGTTTTCCCCAGCATCTAGATATGCCGATTCTCCAAAACGCCAGCGGGCTCTCTGGCGGCGGCGTGGCGGCGCGTGCTATTCGCCCGGCGAAACCCCGCGACTTGGAGCCTTGCTTGAGCCCCGCCCACGACTCCCGGAGCATCCGCGATTACGGCCCGGTGAACTGGCTTGGCCTGCGCACGCTGTATTGGAAAGAGGTGCGGCGCTTTCTCAAGGTGACGGTCCAGACCGTGCTTGCGCCGGTGGTGTTGACGCTGCTGTTCATGGGCGTGTTCACCGTCGCCTGGGGCGCCGCGCGCGGCGACGTCCTCGGCGTCCCGTTCGCGCAATTCCTGGCGCCGGGCTTGGCGATGATGGCGATTTTGAACAACGCCTTCGCCAATTCGTCCTCGTCCCTGATCGTGTCGAAAATGCAGGGCAACGCGGTCGACTTCTTGATGCCGCCGATTTCGCCGGCCGAACTGGCCGGCGCATTCATCGGCGGGGCGCTGACCCGCGGGCTGCTGGTCGGAGCGGCGAGTCTGCTCGCGGTGACGCCCTTCGCCTCGATCGCCCCGGCGCATCTCTGGGCCGTGATCTACTTCGCCGTCGCCGCCGGCGTCATGATGGCGGCGGTCGGCGTCATCGCCGGCGTTTGGGCCAACAAGTTTGACCACCTCGCGGCCGTCACCAGCTTCGTCATCACGCCGTTGACGTTTCTGTCGGGAACCTTCTATTCGATCGAACGACTGCCGGAACCGGTTCAGGCGGTCAGCCAGGCCAATCCCTTCTTTCACTTGATCGACGGATTCCGCTACGGCTTCATCGGCGCGGCCGACGGTTCGCCGGCGCTCGCCGCGGCGGTCGTCGGCGTGCTGGACGTGATCCTCGTTTTGGCCGTCTATTTCATTCTCAAGTCGGGGTGGCGGCTGAAGGCCTGAACCACGTCGCGCAACCAAGGAGCTTTCGCATGCCCGCACCGTTGATGGACACCTATGCGCCGCCGCCGCTGCGGTTTGAGCGCGGGGAGGGCGTGCGGCTCTTCGACAAGGACGGAAAATCCTATCTCGATTTCATCGCCGGCATCGCCGTCACCTCGCTCGGGCATTCAAATCCCAAGCTGATCGCGGCGTTGAAGTCCCAGGCCGACAAGCTCTGGCACCTCTCGAACATGTTCCAGGTGCCCGGCCAAAAGGAGCTCGCCGAGCGCTTCGTTGCGACAACGTTCGCCGACCGCGTGTTCTTCACCAACTCCGGCACCGAAGCGGTGGAATGCGCGCTGAAGACGGCGCGGCGCCACCACTTCGTCAACGGCGCGCCGGAGCGCCAGACGATCGTCAGCTTTTCCGGCGCCTTTCATGGCCGCTCCTACGGCGCGATCAACGCCGGCGGCAACCCGAAGTACCTTGAAGGTTTCGGTCCGGCGATGGGCGGCTTCGTGCAGATTCCCTTCGCCGACCATGAGGCGGCCAAGAACGCCGTCGACGAAACCACGGCCGCCGTCATCATCGAGCCGGTGCAGGGCGAGGGCGGCGTGCGGGCGGTGCCGGACGCGTGCCTGAGAGGCCTGCGCGAGCTCTGCGACGAACGCGGCGCGCTCCTGATTTACGACGAAGTGCAATGCGGCGCCGGCCGCACCGGCAAGCTGTTCGCGCACCAGTGGGTCGCCGGGGCCGAGCCGGATCTGATGGCGGTGGCGAAGGGGATCGGCGGCGGCTTTCCGATGGGCGCCTGCCTGGCGACGGAAAACGCCGCCAAGGGCATGGTCGTCGGCACCCACGGCTCGACCTTCGGCGGCAACGCGCTCGCCATGGCGGTCGGCCTGGCGGTGATGGAGGAACTCGAAAAGCCCGAGCTGATGGACCACGTCAACAAGGTCGCCAATCATCTGCGTCAGGGCCTGCACGGCGTCGCCGACCGCCACGCCGACGTCGTGGAGGACGTGCGCGGCAAGGGACTCCTGCTCGGACTCAAGCTCAAGCCGGCGCTGGTCAACGCCAAGGTGCGCGACGCCGCGCGCGACCGCGGGCTCCTCATCGGAGTCGCCGGCGAAAACGTCGCCCGCCTGGCGCCGCCGCTCGTCGTCACCAGCGACGACGCGTCGAAGGCGATTGAAATCCTCGACGACAGTCTCGCCGCCGCCAAGGCGGAGATGGAGGCCACCGCGTGAGCGGGGCGGGTCAGCCCGCTCCCATCATCGACCCGCTGTCCGGCCGCGACGACATGGTCGCCGCGTTTCAGTTGGAAGGCCGGCCGGTGCGCGGCCGGATCGCCCGACTCGGCGCCGTCGCCGACGACATCCTCGCCGCGCACGACTACCCGGAAACCGTGGCGCGGCTTGTCGGCGAGGCCGCGATCCTCGCCGCGCTGATCGGCGACGCGCTCAAATTCGACGGGCGACTTATCATACAGGCGAGCGGCGACGGGCCGGTGCCGCTTCTGGTCGCGGACTACGAAACCGGCGGCCAGGTTCGCGCCTACGCCAAGGTCGACCGCGCCGCGTTCGACGCGCTGGACGCGGCCGGCGGCGCGAAAGGCGCGGCGGCCTTGCTCGGCGGCGGCAACCTCGCGATGACCATCGACCAGGGCGCGAACTTCGATCTCTACCAAAGCCTGGCGCCGATCGAGGGCGCGGAGCTGTCCGACGTCGCCGAGCGCTATTTCGAACGCTCCGAGCAGGTGCCGACGCGGGTGCGTCTGACCGTCGCCGAGAACCACACCGCGGCCGGGCGCGCGTGGCGCGCCGGCGGCGCGCTGCTGCAGCAAGTCGCCGGCGACGACGCGCGCGGCGACACCCAAGAGGAATGGGAGAACGCGCGACTGCTGTTCGAAACGTTGGAGCCGGTGGAGCTCGTCGACCCGCTTCTGTCCGCGGGCGCCGTGCTGTTCCGGCTGTTTCACGAGGACGGCGTGCGCATATTCCCCGCGACCCGGCTCGCCAAGCGCTGCACCTGCACGCGCGCCAGCGTCGCCCGCGTGCTGGCGAGTTTTCCGCGCGCCGAGGTGGACGACCTCGCCGAACCCGACGGACTCGTGCGGGTGACGTGCGAGTACTGCAACAAGGATTTTCGCTTTGTGCCCGACGCGCTCACGTCGGAGGCGCGCGACGGCGACACGGGCGGCTCATGACCGCCAGAAACTCGGCGCGAACAACACCAGCACCGTAAGAATTTCGAGTCGGCCGACCAGCATGCCGGCCGCCAAGAACCACTTCGCGCCGTCGGGCAGGGGGGCGAAGGATCCCGCCGGTCCGATCATCGGTCCGAGGCCGGGACCGACGTTTCCGATCGCCGTCGCCGCCGCCGACAAGGCGGTCAAGGAATCCGGCACGTAAAACGTCATCGCCACCGACAACAGCGTGAAGCTGGCGAAAAACAAAAAGATGAAGCTGAGCACGGAATAGATCGCTTCGTCCGACAGCGGCCGGCCGGCGTAGGTCGGCGGACTCACGGCGTGCGGGCGGGTCATATCGGAGACAAAGTCGTTGAGCGCCGCGAAGGCGACCTGAAAGCGGAAAATCTTGATGCCGCACGTCGTCGATCCGGCGCAGCCGCCGACGAACATCAAACAGAAGAACACCACCTGCGCGGCCGGGCCCCAGGCGTTGTAGTCGGTGGTCGCGAAACCCGTCCCGGTCAACACGGACACGACGTTGAACGCGGCCAAGCGCAACGCCTGCCCGCCGCCGTATTGGTCGCTGAGCACCAGGCCGGCCGTCACCATCAAGACCAGCGCCGTGGCGAGCGCCAAAAACATCCGCGCTTGGGGGTCTCGAAACACCGCGGTCACGTCGCCGCGCACGGCCAGCATGTAGACGCCGAACGGGATTCCGCTGGCGAGCATGAAAACCACGGCGGCGATGTCCGCCCCGTGCACCATGAACGTTCCCATGGAGCCGTCCGAGGTCGAGAAGCCGGCGGTCGCAACGGTCGACATCGCATGGGCGACGGCGTCGAAACTCGACATGCCGAGCAGCATGTAGGTCGCCGCGCACATCGCCGTCATCACCACGTAGATGGCGCCGATCATCGACGCGATCTCGGTCGCGCGCGGCAACAATTTTTCGGACGCGTCCGACGACTCCAACCGGAACAGCTGCATGCCGCCGACCTTGAGCAGCGGCAAAATGGCGATCGCGGTGACGACGATGCCGACGCCGCCGATCCATTGCAGGATCGCGCGCCACAACAAGATGCCGCGCGGCTTGGTGTCCAATCCCGAGATCACCGTCGACCCGGTGGTCGTCAGGCCGGACATGGATTCGAAAAACGAGTCCGTGACCGAAAGGCCGATGCCGGCGACGCGAAACGGGATCGCGGCGAACGCGGCGAGCAGCACCCAGGACAGCGTCGTCACCAAAAACGCCGAGCGGATGGACAAGGAATCGAGGCGGCCCCGGCCGGCGATCGCCATCGCCGCGCCGACCGCGCCGGTCGCCGCGGCGCCCCACGCGAAGGCGCGCCAATCGCTCGATTGGGTAGCCAAATCGGCCA
>JAJFFL010000112.1 GCA_021776705.1 Alphaproteobacteria bacterium | reverse complement strand
CACGGCGCACGGTCAGGAACGCGTGCTCGTCAACTGCGCCGGCATCGGCTGGGCGGAGAAAACCGCCAGCCGGTCGAAGTCCGACGGCGCGATCCGGGCGCACGGGATCGACGCTTTCCGCAAGGTGATCGAGGTCAATCTCATCGGTTCGTTCATGTGCGCGGCGAAAGCGGCCGGGGGCATGATGGCGCTGGAGCCGCTCGGCGGTTCGGGCCGCGGCGTGATCGTGCACACGGCCTCGGTCGCGGCCCAGGACGGCCAGATCGGCCAAGTCGCCTACGCCGCGTCGAAGGGCGGCATCGTCGGCATGACCCTGCCGATCGCCCGCGACCTGGCGCGCGAGGGGATCCGCTGCTGCACGATCTTGCCGGGGTTTTTCGAGACGCCGATCTACGAACAGCTGCCGGACGAGGTGAAGGACAATCTGCGCGCCCACGTGCAGTTCCCGAACCGCTTCGGCGATCCGGCGGAGTACGCGTCTCTGGTGCGCACGATCTGCGAAAACGACTACCTCAACGCCGAGTCGATCCGCCTCGACGCCGGCGCGCGGATGCCGCCGCGGTAGCGGCGCCGGCGCGCGAAGGATCGGCGGCGCGGTCGCCCGCGCCGCAACGTCAGCCCGCCGGATAGGCGATCTGCGGGCCGAGATTCTGCTGCACCTGGCGCGCGTCGAAAGCGCTGGCGTCGTCCGGCTTCGGTCCGCGTCCCATGAAGATCTCGGCGCTGGCTTCGTAGCGCGTCACCTCGCGGTAGTTGCGGTCGTTCCAGAACGGGTCGTAGATCGGGTGCCAGCCGTAGTGCGGGTGGTAGTAGCGGTAGTGGAACAGGCCCGGGTGGCCCCACGGACCGCCGGCGTAGGACGACCGGTAGCGGGTGTCCTTTTCGGTTTCGCGATCGAGGACCTTGAACCAGTCGTAGCCGGACTGCAGCGTCAGCTCCGCGGCGCGGTACAGAAGAAACGTCTTCACCGTCTCGCGGTCGGTGCTCGAATTTCCGGAAAAACTGACGCGGAATCGATTTTGTTCGATGCGGCTGTCGGAATAGCCGTAGCCGCCGCCTTCGGCGGCGCGGTACGGGGTCTGCGACGCGCACGCGGCGAGAAGGCTCGCGGCGGCGGCCAGAATGATCGGCGCTTTCATCGTGCTCTCTCCTCTCCGTCCCTGCCTCACGGATATGGTCCTGTGCGGGGACGAGGTCCAGACTCAGCCGCCGAGCGCCACGCGGCGCCCCAGGGTGTCGACCACCGATTGGGCGTCGTAGACGTTGGCCTGATCCGGTCTCGGTCCGGAGCCCATCTTGACTTCGAGCGCCGCGGGTTCGCGCACCGTGCGCGCGCCGCCGCCGCCGAAGGAGATGCCGACGCCGGTCGAGACGCCCGACCCGAACGATCCGGAGGTGCCGCCGACGCCGACGCTGACGTTCGGATTCGACGACCGCGTCGATTGATCCGGCGCCGCCCGATCAACGACGGCGAACCACTCATAGCCGTCGCGCAACGTGATCTCGGCGGCGCGCAGCAGGGCGTAGTCCTGCGCCGCGTTCGCGGCGGTGGCGCGGTTGCCGTTGAATCGTATGGCGTAGCGGTCGGCCTCGATCTTCTGTTCGCTGTAGCCGTAGCTCGAAGCGCCGGTCGCCGGAGCGTACGGCGTCGGGGCCGAGGCGCATGCGGCGGCGAGCGCGGCGGCCGCCGCGGCGGCGGCGAAATAGCGGGCGTGCATGGCAGTCCTCCAGGTCGTCATCCCTCGCGAAGCGCGGAATCTACGCGCAAACGCCGCGAAGACGAAATCACGGCTGGTCGATGTGAATAAAGAAGAACACGAACGAGATGAACCACGGGATGCCGACGACGATTTCGAAGCCGATGAAAAACACCGCCGTCGAGAGCACGCGCGGGACTCCGCCGGGCGGTTGCGCTTGCGCGTGCAGCATCGACATGGTCGCGGCGATCCCGCACACGATCCCGGGAATTTGAAGCAGAACGTAGCGGATCCAGCCCCAAAGACCCGGCGCGGCGAACGCATAGTAGCTGCCGATGTCCCAGATGCGGATCGAATTGTATGGATTGGGCGCCGTGGCGCAGTTGGCGAGACACGCGTACCTGTCGATGAGGGCCATGACGCCGAACAGCGAATGGTGGGTGTGGAACACGAGATCGATGATCCACGTCGGGACGAAGTAGGCCAGAAGGCCCCACAGCGCCGCGTACCAGACCTTCCTGTAGCCCCAGTCACCGGGCCAGTTGCGGCGCTTCGCCCACCACCACACCGCGGCCGCCGCGAAGGCGCCGATGAAGGCGTAGTGCGCCATCGCGAACAGCGCGAACAAGGCGAAAATCGCGTACGCCGTCGCGGCGCCGACGCCGCCGGCGACGAAGTCGAGGCCGCGCTTTTCCTTGATGTCACTCATGGCCGTGTTCCAGGGGGATTTGCGCTTCCAGCGTGCGCGCCCAGTCGCGGTAAGGCTTCGCCTCCGTCTCGCCGGCGGCGGCCGCGAGCAGACC
>JAJFFL010000111.1 GCA_021776705.1 Alphaproteobacteria bacterium | reverse complement strand
TGATCGCGCTCGGCTACGATCGCCTGTCCATGCCGGCGTCGGGAATCGGCCCGGTCAAACGCATGATCCTCGGCCTCGACGCCGCCAAAGCGGCGGAAGCCGTGGGTCCGCTTCTGGCTTCGGGAGCCGAAAGCGTCCGCCCCGAACTCGTCGAGGTCGCGAAATCCTTGCAGACGCAGTTATGAACGGTTGCGGTCGCGGGGCGAATTGCACTAGGACCCTACAGGGGCGTCGACATGGGAAATAAGTCTGCTGGACGTGGACGAAGCCATGCAAACGCATACCAACGGCGCGTCGGCTCCTGAGTCCGCCGACGCAGCCCCGATGAGCCACATGAACACGCACGACGACGACTTCGACACCGTCGGCGAATTGCTCGCCGCCCGGCGCGCCGAAAAAGGCGTGACGCTCTCCGACGTGGAGGCGGCGACACGGGTGCGCGAAGACTACCTCGAAGCGATCGAAGCCATGGACCCGCGGCGCTTGCCGGACGGCCCGTACGCGGCCGGGTTCGTGCGCACCTACGCCGCCTATGTGGACCTCGACCCCGAAGCCTGTTCGCGGCGCTTCCGGGACGAGATGTCGCCGCTGGTCGGCCGTCGACCGAAAAAAGTCTCCTCCGCGCCGCGCCGGCCGAAGCTGGTGCTCACGCCGCAGCTGGCGCTCGGCGCCGCGACGTTCGTGATCGCCGGGCTGCTGGTCTGGTTCGGCTTCAACTTCAGCCCCGAACGCGCCGCGCCGTCGGTGCCGCCGGTGCCGGAATCGTTGCGCGAATGGGCCCAGGTCGATCCGGGCGCGTCGCTGCGCACGTCGCTGGAGCCGGTCGAAGGGCCGGTGGTGGCGCTGTTGGCCCGCGTCGACGCCGAAATCGTCGTCCAGGACCCGCACGGCGAAGTGATGTTCGAAGGCGTGGTGCCGCGCGGCGAGCGATTCGCCCTGCCGCAGTACAAAGGCGTCACGGTATCGACCTTGAACGCCGCCGCCATCGAGGCTTTCGTCAGCGACCGCTCGGTCGGCCGCCTCGGCGTCGCCGGCTTGTCGGCCGAGCGCTGGTCGGCGGATGAGGCCCGCGAGCGCCTCGTCGCGCAAGTCAAAGCCGAAGAGGAAGAAGCCCTCCGCCGCGCCGCCGAGATCGAGGCGCAGCGGCTGGCCGCCGAGCAGGCCGAGGCCGCGCGGCGCGAGCGCGAACGCCTCGCCGCCGAACGCGCCACGGTCACGTCGGTGTCGGAAACCACGCTGCCGCCGGCGGCGATCACGTCCGGCCCGGTGTTCGGGCCCGCCTTCGATCCCTTGGCCGTTGAATCGACAGTGGTTGAATCCGAGGGCGGAAACGACTGATATGATCGGTGTCGGACACGACGCCTGAGAGGTTCCTATGAGCGACCACGACGCGCGCGCCGTGCGCCCGTGGCGCATGATCGACCGCCGCGCCAGCCGCAAGATCAAGGTCGGCGCCGTCGAGGTCGGCGGCGACGCGCCGATCACCGTCCAATCCATGACCAATACGCCGACCACGGACGCCGCCGCCACGATCGATCAGATTCGGCGGCTTGAGGAGGCGGGCGCCGACATCGTGCGGGTGTCGTGCCCGGACGCGGACTCCACCGCCGCGTTTAAGACCATCGCCCGCGCCGCGACGGTGCCGCTGGTGGCCGACATCCACTTTCACCACAAGCGCGCGATTGAGGCCGCTGAGGCCGGCGCCGCGTGCCTGCGCATCAACCCCGGCAACATCGGCTCCAAGGACCGTGTCCGCGACGTCGTGCAAGCGGCCAAGGATCACGGCTGTTCGATGCGCATCGGCGTCAACGCCGGGTCGCTGGAGAAACACCTCTTGGAGCGCTACGCCGAACCGTGCCCCGAGGCCATGGTCGAAAGCGCGCTGGCGCACGCGCAGATCCTCGAGGACCACGATTTTCGCGACTACAAGATTTCGGTGAAGGCCTCCGACGTGTTCCTGACCGTCGCGGCCTATCAGCAGCTCGCCGAGGCCACCGACGCGCCGCTGCATCTCGGGGTCACCGAGGCCGGAGGCTTGCGCCACGGCGCGGTGAAGTCGGCGGTCGGACTCGGAAATCTCCTCTGGGCCGGGATCGGCGACACCATCCGCGTGTCCTTGTCCGCCGACCCGGTGGAGGAAGTGAAAGTCGGCTTCGACCTCCTGAAGTCGCTCGGGATCCGCGCCCGCGGCGTCAACATCATCTCCTGCCCGTCGTGCGCGCGGCAGGGATTCGACGTGATCAAGACGGTCGAGATCCTGGAGCAGCGGCTCGCCCACATCGTCGAACCGATGTCGCTGTCGATCATCGGCTGCGTCGTCAACGGCCCGGGCGAAGCCTTGTTCACCGACCTCGGCTTCACCGGCGGCGGCGCCGGCTCCGGCATGATGTATCTGAACGGGTCGCAGATCGAGAAGGTCGCCAACGGCGACTTGATCGAACGCGTCGTCGAAGCGGTCGAGCGGCGCGCCGCCGCGGTGCGGGCGGAGCGCGAGGCCGACACGGCCGCCGCCGAACCCCAAGCGGCGGAATAGATCATGGCCGCCGTCATCGTTTACGGCCTGAAGACTTGCGACACCTGCCGGGCGGCGTTGAAGGCGTTCGCGGCGGCCGGAGTCGAACACCGCTTTCTCGACATCCGCGCCGAGACCGAGCTTGCGGACCTGGCGCCGGGATGGATTGCGGCCGCCGGCGCCGACGCCCTGATCAACCGCCGTTCCACGACCTGGCGCGGCTTGTCCGCCGCTGAGCGCGTCGACGCGGCGAGCGCGGAGGGCGCGGCGGCGCTGCTTGTCGCGCAGCCGACGCTGGTGAAGCGTCCGGTGATCGAGGCCGGCGGCAAAGTGTTCGTCGGCTGGACGCCGGAGGTGCGCAAGGCGCTCGGCCTGCCCGCCTGAGAGCTGTGGTTGATCTGCCGAGGGGCCTCGAATCCCCTGAAGAAGCCTCGTATCGTGTTGTGGAAAAGTGCGCGGAGATGAGGCAAGCTCCGCGCCGGGACGAGGCGGCGGCCGGGCGACCGGCGGCGCGGCACAGGGGACAGAGCGGGCTCATGACGCTCGAAGTCGACGGATTTTTCTCACCCGGACGCTGGGGATTCATGGAGGGCTGGCCGCGCGGCGCGGACGGTCCCGTGTTCGATATCTGCTACGGCGACGTCCACGTCGCGCGGCTGCTCAAAGACCGCGACGGCTGGCGGCTGGTGTTTCGCCGCTCGCCGGAGATCTCCACCAATTTGCAGGATTTCATGAACGTTCTGCAGATGGTCCAGGACCGCATCCGCACCGCCGAAGGCCTCGGTCCCGAACAGGCGGTGCGCATGACCCAGGTCCCCCCGGCCGCGGCTCAATAGGCCGCAAGGCGCTTTCCCAAGGGCCCGCGACGCCTTAAGTGTCGCGCCCATGTCGCGCATTCCCGAAGCCAAGCTGGCCCAGGTCGTCGACCGGTTCGAAGCCGTTGAAGCCCGCATGGGCGCGGTCACCGAGTCCGACGAAATCGTCAAGCTCTCGAAAGAGCACGCCGAGCTGCAGCCGGTGGTCGAGGCGGCGCGCGCCCTGTCGGCGGCGCGCAAGGAGATGGCCGATCTTGAAAGCCTCGCCGACGACGCCGGCGCCGACGCCGAAATGAAAGCGCTGGCGCGCGAGGAGCTCTACGCGATCAAGGAGCGGCTGCCGGAGCTTGAAAAGGCGGTGCAGCTGCTGCTGCTGCCGAAGGACCGCGACGACTCCGCCGACGTGGTGCTCGAGATCCGCGCCGGCACCGGCGGCGACGAGGCGGCCCTGTTCGCCGGCGACCTGTTCCGGATGTACCAGCGCTACGCCGCCGCCCAGGGCTGGAAGGTGGATCTGATCTCCGACAGCGAGGGCGACGCCGGCGGCTTCAAGGAGGTCATCGCCAACGTCGCCGGCGACGGCGTCTTCGGGCGCTTGAAGTGGGAGTCCGGGGTGCACCGCGTCCAGCGCGTGCCGGAAACCGAATCCGGCGGCCGCATTCACACCTCGGCGGCGACGGTCGCCGTCTTGCCGGCCCCGGAAGACGTCGCGATCGAGGTCCGCACCGAGGATTTGCGCATCGACACCATGCGCGCCTCCGGCGCCGGCGGCCAGCACGTCAACACCACCGACTCGGCGGTGCGCATCACGCATTTGCCGACCGGCATCGTCGTGACGTCGTCGGAAAAGTCGCAGCACCAAAACCGCGCCATCGCCCTGCAGGTTCTCAAGACCCGGCTTTATGACATGGAGCGCGAACGCGCCGACGCCGAACGCGCCGACGCGCGCAAGTCGCAAGTCGGCTCTGGCGACCGTTCCGAACGCGTCCGCACCTACAACTTCCCCCAGGGCCGCGTCACCGACCACCGCATCGGCCTCACCCTGCACAAGCTGCCGCAGATCCTCGAAGGCGACCTCGACGACCTTGTCGACGCCCTGATCACCGAAGATCAGGCGGCCAAGCTCGCCGACCTCGAGGCGGAGCAGGGGTGAGCGTGACGGCCGCAACGGCGTGGCGCGCGCTGGCGGCGCGGCTTCCCGGCGCCGACTCGCGCTTGGAGGCGCGCCTCATTCTTGAAGCGGTCGGCGCCGACGCCGTGGCCCGTCCCGACGACCGGTTGAGCGCGCTGCAACGCCGCCGCTGCGACGAACTCGCGGCGCGCCGCGTCGCGCGCCAGCCGCTTTCCCACGTCCTCGGCTTTCGCGGCTTTTGGACGCTCGACGTCGAAGTCACCGCCGACGTGCTGACGCCGCGGCCGGAGACCGAACACGTCGTGGAGGCGCTGCTCGCCGCGCCCGCGCCGGAGACCGCGCGCGTGCTCGACCTGGGAACCGGCTCCGGCGCCATCCTGTGCGCGCTGCTTTCGGAACGACCTCGGTGGACCGGCGTCGGGGTCGACGCCTCGGACGCCGCCCTCAACGTCGCCCGCCGCAACGCCATGACCGCCGGCGTCGCCGACCGTGCGGAGTTTCGTCTCGGCGACTGGGACGAGGGCCTCGACGAACGCTTCGACCTGATCGCCTGCAATCCGCCCTACATCCCCACCGCCGACATCGCCGGCCTTGAGCCGGAAGTGCGCGACCACGAGCCGCGCGCGGCGCTCGACGGCGGCGTGGACGGTCTCGACGTCTACCGCCGTCTCGCGCCGCGCCTGCCGCATCTGTTGGCGCCGGCGGGGTCGGCGGCGTTCGAAGTCGGAATGGGTCAAGCGGACACGGTCGCCGGCCTATTCGCCGAACGTCTGCCGGAAGCCGCGATCGGGATCCGGATGGATTTGGCCGGCGCGCCGCGCGTTGTGACCGTTAACCAGCACTGAAAGGCGTTGAAAAACCGCTTGGATTCGCCGGGGGCGCAAGTTAGGTTCCGTGCGCGTCCACGGGTTGGGGGTCGCCGGCGCCTTGGCGCGCAGGCGGGACGCCGTAAGACCTCGTGCATTGAACGAGACCGACCCGACGCAATAACGAGCGCACGCTCC
>JAJFFL010000012.1 GCA_021776705.1 Alphaproteobacteria bacterium | reverse complement strand
GATCAGATCGCGCGGCGCGTCGGGGTCGAGCGTCGGGTGCAAAAGCTGGTCGAGCTGCGACGGCTGCACCCGCATCACCGCTTCTTCGCGCGAGATCAGGCCGTCGTGCTCCATGTCGACGGCGATTCTCAGCGCCGCCTTGGCGGTGCGCTTGCCGCTGCGCGTCTGCAGCATCCACAGCCGGCCTTTTTCGACCGTGAATTCAATGTCCTGCATGTCGCGGTAGTGACGTTCGAGGCGCCCGAACACGTCGACCAACTGGCCGAACACCTTCGGCATCGCCTCTTCCATCGACGGCAGGGTCTCGCCGGTCTCTTCGCGCGCGCGTTTGGTCAACGACTGCGGCGTGCGGATGCCGGCGACGACGTCCTCGCCTTGCGCGTTGATCAGGAACTCGCCGTAGACGCGGTTTTCGCCGGTCGACGGATTGCGGGTGAAGGCGACGCCGGTGGCCGACCCTTCGCCCATGTTGCCGAACACCATCGCCTGGACGTTGACCGCCGTGCCCCAGGAGGCCGGGATGTCGTTGAGGCGGCGGTAAGTCTTGGCGCGCTCGTTCGACCACGACGTGAACACCGCGCCGATCGCGCCCCAGAGCTGGTCCATCGGGTCGGTCGGGAACGGCTCGCCGCGCGCCTTCTCCACCGCCGCCTTGTAGGCGACGATGATTTCGGCCCAGTCGTCGGCGGAGAGTTCGGTGTCGAGGGTCTGGTCGTGGGTCTCTTTGAATTCGTCGAGGATCTCCTCGAAGACGCCGTGGCTGACCCCGAGGACGACGTCGGAATACATGGTGATGAAGCGGCGGTAGCTGTCGAGCGCGAAGCGGCGGTCGCCGGACAGCTTGGCGAGGCCTTCCGCGGTCGCGTCGTTGAGGCCGAGGTTGAGGACCGTGTCCATCATCCCCGGCATCGAGGCGCGGGCTCCGGAACGCACCGACACCAGCAACGGATCGCCCGGGTCGCCGAACTTTTTCCCGGCCTCGGATTCGAGCCGCTTGAGCGCTTCCTCGACTTGGCCGTCGAGGCCGTCGGGGTAGCTGCGGCCGGCGTCGTAGAAGGCGGTGCAGACGTCGGTGGTAAGGGTGAATCCGGGCGGCACCGGCAGGCCGAGAGAACTCATCTCGGCGAGGTTCGCGCCCTTGCCGCCGAGGAGGTTTTTCAACGACGCGTCGCCGTCCGCGCCGCCGCCGCCGAAGGCGTACACCCATTTCGGCGTCGTCGTCGTCATTTCAACAACGGCCATGCCGTCCCCGCGGTCACCCCTCGACCTTTCCCAGGTCGGCCACGGCGGACAGAGCGTCACGAATTTGCGCCAAAATCAACAGCCGGTTTCGCCGCAATTCGTCGCGGTCCGCGTTCACCGTCACGGTGTCGAAAAAGGCGTTCACGCGCGGCCGCAACGGCGCCAGCGCGGCCATGGCGGCGGCGAAGTCTTCCTGCTTCAGCGCCGCGTCGACCGTCGCGCGCGCCGCGTCGATGGCGGCGGCCAGTTCTTTCTCTTCCTTTTGCTCGAACAGCTTCGTGTCCGGCGCGCCGGCATAGGCCGCGCCGTCCTTTTTCTCTTCAATGCGCAGGATGTTGGTGGCGCGCTTGTAGGCCGCCAGCAAATCCGCTCCGGCCTCGGTGTCGAGGAACCGGCCGAGCGCCTCGACGCGCTTGACGATCAGGACGAGATCGTCCTCGCCGAGCGCGAACACCGCGTCGACTAGGTCGTGGCGGTGGCCTTCGTCGCGCAGGTGGACTTTCAGGCGGTCGGCGAAGAAGGCGAGGAGGTCTGTAGTTAGGTCACGCGCTCCAATTTCCGCCGCCTTATCACGATAGAAGTCATCCCAACGCATTTCGAAATTTTCGCGGTCTTCTTTGAATTCTGGCAAAAGAAGTTCCGCGATACGATTGGCGACTTGTTGATCGATCAGCGCGGCCTCAATCAGGCAACGCTGCGCGGCTGCCAGAAGCGCACTTCTGAGTTTCAATGTCAGTTGAGAACGTAGCACGATGCGCACGACCCCCAACGCCGCCCGCCGCAACGCATAGGGATCCTTCGAGCCCGTCGGCTTCTCGTCGATGGCCCAGAAGCCGACCAGCGTGTCGAGCTTGTCCGCCAGCGCCACGGCGACGTTGACCGGCTCGCGCGGAACCGCGTCCGACGGGCCTTGCGGGAGGTAGTGGTCGCGGATGGCGTCGGCGTTTTGTATCGCGTCATCCTGAGCCGCAGGCGAAGGATCTCGACCCGAAGTAGGCGCTTTTCCTCCCCGAGATCCTTCGCTGGCGCTCAGGATGACGGAGGGGTTGAGGGGGTCGAGGCCTGCTTCCAGCAAGGCGTAGTACCGCCCCATCACGCCTTGCAGTTCTGGAAACTCGCCGACCATGCCGGACGTGAGGTCCGCCTTGGCGAGGCGCGCGGCCTTCTCCGCGAGATCCGGATCTGCGCCGACGACGGGCGCGAGTTCGCGCGCCAGCGCCGCGACCCGTTCGACCTTGTCCGCCATCGTCCCGAGCTTGGCGTGAAAGACGATGTCCTTCAGCCCGGCGGCCATGTCTTCCAGCTTCGTCTTGCGGTCCTGGTCCCAAAAGAAGCGCGCGTCGTTGAGGCGCGCGGAAAGCACCCGCGCGTTGCCGGCGGCGATGGCTTTTCCGCCGTCCGGCGCGGTCTGGTTGGCGACGACGACGAACTTGGGCGCCAGATCCCCGGTCTTCGGGTCGCGCACGGCGAAGTATTTCTGATGCGTGCGCATCGACAGCCGGATCACCTCCGGCGGCAGATCGAGGAACGCCGGGTCCATGTCGCCGACGAGGACCACGGGATGCTCGGCGAGGCCCGCGACCTCGTCCAAGAGTCCCGCGTCCTCGACCAGCTCAAGCTTCGCCGCAGCGCAAAGCTTTTTCGCCGCCGCCAGGATCATCGCCTTGCGGTCCTCGGCGTCGAGCACGATCCCGCCGTCGCCTTCGAGCGCCGCCGCGTAGTCGGCGAAGTTCGACACCGTGAACGGCCCGCGGCCGTGCAGGCGGTGGCCTTCGGTTTCGTCGCCGCTCGTGATCCCCTCGATCTCGAACGGCACGACCTCGCCGTCGAACACGCAGACGATGCGGTGCAGCGGCCGCACCCAACGCAACGTCCCCGCGCCCCACTTCTGCGACTTCGGCCACGGAAACTTGCGCACGATGTCGGGCACGGCCTCGGCGATCACGTCGGCGGCGGCGCGGCCGGGCTTGTCGATGACGGCGACGTAGTAGGCGCCCTTTTTGTCTTCGCGCGTTTCGCAGGCGGCGAGGCTTTCAAGCCCGGCGCCGCGCAAGAAGCCCTGGATCGCCTTCTCCGGCGCGTCGGTGCGCGGGCCTTTGCGCTCCTCCTTCACGTCGGCGGATTTGTTCGCCAGCCCGTCGACCACCGCGGTCAGGCGCCGCGGCCCGGCGAGGCCGCGCACCGTCTCGGGCGCGAACCCGGCCTCGGTCAGCTTCTCCGTCAGCAGCCGCGTCAGGTCGCGCGCCGCCTGGCCCTGCATGCGCGCAGGGATTTCCTCGGAGAACAGTTCGAGCAGCAACTGGGGCATGGGGAGGCGGTTCACCGTCAAGGACTGCGGCGTTCAAGCGGAGTCAGGGCTGGAACGCAAGGGCGCCGGGCGCAGCGTCAATTGGCGAATGACGCCTTTCGCCGAGAATTCCACCTGTTTTGGAAGCACACTCGGCGGCACGCCCGTCGTCCGGCTTGTCAGAATCTGCCCATGCACGCAGACGATATCGCCGGTGCCCGGCCCGCCGGATTGCGGAACATCGCCGTAGCTGATCAAAATCCCGCCGCGGTTGGCGCATCATCGCTCAACTCAGCGTTCGATCCGACGATAGTGAGTTCGCTCGTGACGAAAAAATACGTTCTCGACGGCCGAAAAATTACGTCGCTGGACGCTTTCTACGATGAATTCAGTCGCATTGTGATTCCGGACTTTCCCTGGGGGCGCAATCTCGATGCGTTCGATGACGTGCTTTCCGGTGGTTTCGGGACGCCTGACGAGGGGTTCATACTTGTTTGGCGTCATGCATCCGCGTCAAAGGCCGCGCTCGACCACCGCGAGATGGCGCGGGTTCTCGAACTCGTCCTGTCTCAAAGTCATCCAAGCGATCGAGACAGAGTGCGAACGCGCTTGCTTGATGCTCGTTCGCATCGCGGTCCTACGATGTTTGATTGGCTTCTCGAAGCAATTCGCGATCACGGATCAGGCGGTCAACAGAGCGAAGCCAATGTCGAGCTTGTCATTGAGCCCTGACCGACGGCGCAAACCTACAAGTCGGCGACGTGTTGAACGGTCAATTCGCTGGCCACCGCGTCGCCGGTGTTCACCACCCCGGCCTTTTCGATCAGAATGATTTTGACCTCGTCGGTCTCGGTCACCGGGCGATGCTCAACGCCGGCCGGCACGATGATGAGCTCGCCGGCGCGCACGGTTTCGACACGGTCGCGGAACTCCATCTTGAGGACGCCGTCGACAACCAGGAACAACTCGTCCTCGGTCTCGTGGGCGTGCCAGACGAAGTCGCCGCGCAGCCTGACGATCTTGACGTCCATGTCGTTGATCGTTCCGACGCGCTTCGGCGACCACGCCTCGTCGAACAGCGCGAACTTGTCGGCGAGGTTGACGACGGCGCCGTTCACGTCGCGGCGCCGGCGGCTTTGTGCGCCGCTTCGGCCGCTTCCATTTCGAGCTTCTGGGCGCGCTGGCGGGCCGGCCGGGCGTTGATGCGCGCCAGGTAGTCCTCGAACTCCGGCCGTTCGGGGATCATGCCGAACTGGCGGCCGAAGGCGACGCCGGAGCCGACGATGACGTCGGCCATCGAGAATTGGTCGCCCAACAGCCACGGCGTGCGCGCGACCGTCTGCGCCAGCACGTCGAAGACGAGTTCGGCGTCGCCCCAGCCGGCCTGGCCGCGCTGGGTTTCGAACTTGAGGTGCGCCTGCATCATCGCCGGCTCGATGCAGTTCGCGGCCCAGAACAAAAGCCGCAGATATTCGCCGCGCGTCGGATCGCCGATCTTGGGGGCGAGGTTCTTGTCCGGAAACGCGTCGCCGAGGTAGGCCGCGATCGCCGCGTTCTCGGCGACGACGACGTCGCCGTGCTTGATCGCCGGCACCTTCCCCATCGGATTGATCTTCAAGTACGCCGGCGTCCGTCCCCCGGCGCCCGCGCGGACGTCGACCGTCTCGATCGTGTAGGGCTCGCCGACCTCCTCGAGCGTCCAGCGCGCGATCGCCGAACGGGT
The DNA here is from genome assembly GCA_021776705.1 of Alphaproteobacteria bacterium. Classification (GTDB taxonomy): domain Bacteria; phylum Pseudomonadota; class Alphaproteobacteria; order Caulobacterales; family Maricaulaceae; genus JAJFFL01. The sequence continues at coordinate 1,414 of JAJFFL010000012.1, read as the reverse complement.
CATCGGGCAATGGTAGAAGATGATGCCGGGCATGACGGGCCTCCCACGCGACCGGACACGGCCGCCGCCCATCGAAACCACGAATGCGCGCGCCGCGCAAACGCGGGGGATCAGCAGGCCTTGATCGCGTCGACGTCAAGCCGGAAGGCGCCGTCGACGCCGTCGGAAATGATCAAGCCGAGTGACAGGGCGTCGGCGGGGTCGAATGGCGGCGCCGGGACGCGGCGGCCGAACACGGTCGGCGTCAAGGCGTCGAACGCGATGTCGATGTCGGTCCATTGCCCGGCCGGCACGCCGGCAAGCTCGCCGCGGTAAGAAATCGAGCGGCCGCGAAACGTCACCCACGATCGGATCGTCAGCGCATAGGCGCGTTCGTCCGGATTGACGCGGACGCGAAACAGGCGGCGGTCGGACAGGTCGACACTTGGAAACGGGGCGCGCACGGACGAAAAACCGCCGCCGTCGGTGTCGATGACCCCGGAAAACACGAGCCGGTCCTGATTGAATGCGGGGCCGCCCTGCGAACGCCCGCCCATGACGCCGTCGTTGACGGCGCGCCAGTCGCCGCGCTGGTTTGCGGAGAAATCGGCCAGCGTCGTGCAGTTGATCATGGTCTCTTCAGCCCTCGCGGCGGTAGCTGCGAACAGGCACGAAAGGATCGCCGCGGTCACGCGCATGGTCGCCTCCAGCTTCAGTTGCCTACCCACTACGCAGGCGGCCGAGCGCTGGATGACTCAGGCGGCGGCGTCCAGCGCCACCCACTTTTCCGCGCAGCCCTTCGCCAGATCGCGCACCCGGGCGATGAAGCTCTGGCGCTCGGTCGGCGAGATGACGCCGCGGGCGTCGAGCAGATTGAACATGTGCGAGGCCTTGAGACAGAAGTCATATGCCGGCAGCGGCAGCGGCGGGTCGAGCGCCAGCAGCGCCTGGCACTGCGCTTCCGCGCCCTTGAACCAGGCGTCGAACATCGCCGTGTCGGCGTGCTCGAAGTTGAACGCCGAAAACTGCTTTTCCGCCTCCAGGAACACGTCGCCGTAGCTGACCCCGGCGCCGTTGAAGTCGAGGTCGAAGACGTTGTCGACGCCCTGCACGTACATCGCCAGGCGTTCGAGGCCGTAGGTGAGTTCGCCGGAGACGAGGTCGACGTCGAGGCCGCCGACCTGCTGGAAATAGGTGAACTGCGACACCTCCATGCCGTCGCACCACACCTCCCAGCCGAGGCCCCAGGCGCCGACGGTCGGGTTCTCCCAGTCGTCTTCGACAAAGCGCACGTCGTGCAACTGGCGGTCGACTCCGATGGCGTCGAGCGAGCCGAGGTAGAGGTCCTGTATGTCCGGCGGGTTGGGCTTCAAGATCACCTGGAACTGGTAGTAGTGCTGCAGGCGGTTCGGGTTCTCGCCGTAGCGCCCGTCGG
>JAJFFL010000110.1 GCA_021776705.1 Alphaproteobacteria bacterium | reverse complement strand
GGTCGACGCCGCCGACGTGCTGATCTCCAACCCGAAAATCGCCGACGTCGTCGTGCGCACCTCGCGCCGCGTCTATGTCGTCGGCATGGAAGTCGGGCAGACCAACGCCTTCCTCTTCGACGACGCCGGCAACCAAATCCTCAACCTCGAGATTCGCGTTGAACACGACGTCGCGGCGCTCAGCGATTTGATCCACCGCTTGATTCCGGGGTCGCGCGTCGACGTCGAGGCCTTCAACAGTTCGGTCGTCTTGTCCGGCATCGTCGGCTCCTCGTCTGAAGCCGACCAAGCGATGCGCCTGGCGCAGCGCTTCGTCGCCGCGCCGGAGCAGGTCATCAGCATGCTCGCGGTTTCGGGCAAGGAGCAGGTGCTGCTCAAGGTCCGCATCATCGAGATGCAGCGCACCGTCGTGAAACAGCTCGGCGTCAACCTCGCGGCCGGCGTGCGCGGATCCAGCGAAATCGGCTTCGGGGTCACCACCGACAACGAATTCAGCCTTGTCGGCCGCTCGCTGGGCGGGCTGTCGTCGACGCTGGAGTTCGACCGCCTCGGCGGCAGCGGCGCCTTGCGGTCCCTCGACGTGACGCTGCAGGCGCTTGAGCGCGTCGGGCTGGTCCGCACGTTGGCGGAGCCGAACCTGACGGCGATCACCGGCGAAAAAGCCAACTTCCTCGCCGGCGGCGAGTTCCCGGTTCCAGCCGGTCGCGACAACGACGGCAATGTGCTGATCGAATACAAACCGTTCGGCGTCGGCCTCGCGTTCACGCCGGTGGTGATGAGCGGCGGCCGGATTTCGATGTTCGTGTCGACCGAAGTCTCAGAGCTCACCAACCAAGGCGCGTTCGACGTCAACGCCGGCGTCATCATCGATCCCGACACCGGCGAGCAGACGATCATCCCGGGGCTGACGCTGCCGGGCCTCAAGGTCCGCCGCGCCGAGACGACGGTCGAGTTGCCGTCCGGCGGCAGCCTGGTGATGGCCGGCCTGATCCAGGACAAGGTGAAGCAGAACATCGACGGCACGCCGGGCGCCAAAGACGTGCCCGGCCTGGGCTCACTGTTTCGCGCCCGCGACTACGAAAGCGACGAAACCGAATTGGTCGTGATCGTGACCCCCTACCTGGTGGACTCCACGTCGCTGGAAAACCTGTCGACGCCTTCCGACGGCTACGCCACGCCGCACGAAGCGGAGACGATTTTTTTCGGACGCCTGAGCCGCGTGTACAGCGCGCCCGGAGCGGACACCGAAGGCAAATCCTGGCGCGGGCCGATCGGGTTCATCCTCGACGGCGAGAAGGAATAGGGAAGACGATGATGGGACGCCGCACAGTCAGCACCCTCGCGCGCGCCGCCGCGCTGGCGCTCGTCGCCGGCACGGCCGCCTGCACCGGCGCAACGATCAGTTCCGTTCGCCCCGAAGCCAAGCTGCCGAGCGACAAGTTCAAGATCACCGTTCGCGAAACGCGCGAAAAGCTCGAAATTCCGACGTCGGCGGAAAAGTTCATGCTGACGCTCGACGAACGCGCGGCGGTGGAGAACTTCGGCGCCGAGCACGTGGCGCGCGGCCACGGCTTCGTGACCATCGCCCTTCCGGGCGACGAAGAAAACACCACCGAAGCCGCTGTCGTCGCCGCCGCGGAAGCGCGCGACATCTTGTACGCGCAGGGAATTCCCTACGAAGACGTCCGCGGCACGCGCTACCGGTCGGACAACCGTCCGGACGAGCCGATCGTCCTGTTCTTCACCGCCTACGAGGCGGAAGGCCCGGACTGCCACCGCGAATGGCGCGATTTCGGAATCACCTGGAGCGGCGACAACACGCACAATTTCGGGTGCGCGTCGCAAGCCAATCTCGCGGCGATGGTCGCGGACCCGCGCGACCTGCTCGGCCCGCGGCCCGACGACGCCCCCGATCCGCTGCGCCGCGCCCAAGTGCTCGACAAGTACCGCCGCGGCGAAACCACGATCACCGACCGCGCCAAAGCCGAGACCGCCGTGGTCAGCAGCGCGATCGATTAGAGGAAACGGACCGAGGCCATGCAAGAGAGCTTCGAATACGACGACGCCTACGACGCCGAGGCTCAGCCCGTTGAAGTCGAGGACGTCGACTCGCCGGCGGAAGCCGAAGCGGCGGTCGATCCGTCCTCGGTGATGGAGGCGGCCGACAGGCCGGTGCCGCGGATCACGATCGCGGCGTTCTGCGAATTGCCGGAGACCGTCGAACTGATGCGTTCCGCGTCGCAGGACCGGCGACTCGGGCGCGCGCACTTTTCGTCGTTCGAAGGCGGACTGCCGCAAGCCATCGAGCGCTACCACGACGAGCCGACGCCGGACCTGGTGATCGTCGAATCGGGCATGCGCGGCAAAAGCCTGTTCGACCAGTTGAACGAACTCGCCAATGTCTGCGACCCGACGACCAAGGTGGTGATTGTCGGGGCGGCGAACGACATCGCGCTCTACCGCGAACTGATGCGCCGCGGCGTCAGCGAATATCTCGTGCCGCCGCTGTCTGAAATTCAGGTCATCCGAGCGATTTCCGAGCTCTACGTCGACCCGGACGCGCCGTTCTACGGCAAGGCCATCGCGTTCATCGGCGCCAAGGGCGGGGTCGGCTCCTCGACGATCGCCCACAATCTCGCCTGGTGCGTGTCGGAATCCTTGAGCGTCGACACCACGATCGTCGACCTCGACCTGCCGTTCGGCACCGCCAGCCTCGACTTCAACCAAGAGGCCAGCCAGGGCGTCGCCGAGGCGCTCGCGCACCCCGAGCGGGTCGACGACGTCTTGCTCGACCGTCTGGTGACGCGCTGCACCGATCGCCTGACGCTGTTCACGGCCCCGGGCAGTCTCGACCGCGAATGGGAGCTTGACTCGGACGCGTGCGAGACGGTGTTCGAAGCCATCCGGCGGTCCGTGCCGGTGATGGCGCTCGACCTTCCGCATCAATGGAACTCTTGGGTCCACCGCTCGCTGATCTCGTGCGACGAAGTCGTGATCACGGCGACTCCGGACCTGGCCTCGCTGCGCAACGCCAAGAACATCTTCGACTTGCTGAAGGCGTCGCGCCCGAACGACGCGCCGCCGCGCGTGGTGCTCAATCAGGTGGGCATGCCGAAGCGGCCGGAGATCCCGGTCAAGGACTTCGCCGAAGCGCTCGGGGTCGAGCCGGCGCTGGTGCTGCCGTTTGACGCGCACCTGTTCGGCAGCGCGGCGAACAACGGTCTGATGCTCGGCGAAACCCCCGAAGGGGCCAAGATCGTCGACGGACTGAACGCGCTCGCGGCTTTGGTCACCGGCCGCACCGCGCCGGTCTCCAGGCCTGTGTCGTTGATCAACAAGCTGCTGAAGCGGGGTTAGGGCGAACATGTTCGGCAAGCGGCCCAACGACGGAGGCGCACCCAAGGACCGCGTCACGGCCGCGACGTCGGCGTCAAAGCCGGCGCCGAAGCCGGCGGCGGCGAAGCCGACGTCGAAGCCGGCCGCCACGGCGACCGCGCCGGCGCCGAAACCAACGGCGGCCAAGTCCGAACCCAAAACGCAAGAGATCGACGTCGGCGGCCGCTCGGAAGAGTACTACGAAACCAAAACGACGATATTCAACGCGTTGATCGACACGATCGATCTCGGCCAGCTGGCGCAACTCGACAACGACAGCGCCGCGGAAGAGATCCGCGACATCGTCACCGAAATCATTTCGATCAAGAACCTGGTGATGTCGATCGCCGAGCAGGAGCAGCTGCTCGAAGACATCTGCAACGACGTGCTCGGCTACGGCCCGCTCGAGCCGTTGCTGGCGCGCGACGACATCGCCGACATCATGGTCAACGGCGCCGACCGGGTATTTATCGAGGTCGACGGCAAGGTCCAGAAAACGCCGGTGCGGTTCCGCGACAACGCGCAGCTGATGAACATCTGTCAGCGGATCGTGAGCCAGGTCGGCCGCCGCGTCGACGAATCCAGCCCGATCTGCGACGCGCGCCTGGCCGACGGCTCCCGCGTCAACGTGATCGCGCCGCCGCTGGCGCTCGACGGCCCGACGTTGACGATTCGGAAGTTCAAAAAAGACAAGCTGCGGATG
>JAJFFL010000109.1 GCA_021776705.1 Alphaproteobacteria bacterium | reverse complement strand
GCAAGACCGTCGACGACATCCTCGCCGCGTCGCCGTGGAAGGCGGAGCTGGCGCGCCTGCGCACGGCCGTGCTCGCCGCCGGGCTTGAGGAGACCGTCAAATGGGGCATGCCGGTCTACACCGCGCACGGCCAGAACGTCGCCGGGCTCGGCGGCTTCAAGAATCACTTCGGCGTCTGGTTTTTCCAGGGCGCCCTGCTGGCGGACAAGGACGGCGTCCTGGTCAACGCCCAGGAGGGCAAGACCAAGGCGATGCGGCAGATGCGCATGACGTCAGCCAAGGACATCAACGCACGACGCGTCACCGCCTACGCCAAGGAGGCCGCGAAGCTCGCCGACGACGGCAAGGCGATTCCGCCCGAGCGCGCCAAGCGTCTGGTCGTGCCGCCCGAGCTCAAGGCCGCCCTCGCCGCCGACGCCGCAGCCAAGGCCGCCTTCGACGCGCTGACCCCGGGCTGCAAACGCGAATACGCCGAGCATGTGTCGGAAGCCAAACGCGAAGAGACGCGTTTGCGGCGGGTGGAGAAGGTCCTGCCGATGATCAAAGCCGGCGGCGGGCTGAACGATCGGTACCGGCCTATCCGAAAAAACTGACAATTGACCGTCATCCCGGATGCTGCGCAGCACGTGAGTGATGCGCTGCTGATCCGGGACCTGGCGAGGGTCGCGACTAGCGCCGAGCCAGTCTCCAAGCTCTGCCAGGTCCCGTGTCTGCGCGGCGGCATTGCATGCCGCGCCGCGCACGGGATGACGGGTAAGGGTGTCCCGCCCACTCTCCTCAGCATGAGGGAAGTGGCGGCGGCGCGACCGCGCCCTACTCCGCCGCCGCCGCCTCGCTCACCGCGCGCAGCAAGCTGTTCAGCGCTTTCACGTCTTTCGCGCTCAGCCCCGCGATCAGGCGTTCGGCTTCCGCGAAGCGTCGCGTCAGGGCGTCGTCGACGACTTTGCGGCCCTTGGCGGTCAAGCTGACCACGCGCGAGCGCCGGTCGGTGTCGCTGAGACGGCGCTTGGCCAGGCCCTTGGTCTCCAGACGGTCGAGGCAGGTGGTCATGGCGCCCGACGTGATCATCACGACACGCATCAACTCGGCCGGGGTCTGCTCGAACGGCGGGCCGGACCAGCGCAGCATGCCGAGGACGTCGAAGTCGGTGTAGTTGACCTTGTAGGCGCTCAAGGTCGCGGCCGCGGCGTCCTGCATGATCCGGCCGGCGACGATGAGGCGGCACACGGTCTCCACCGTGCGCGGGGAAAGATCCGGGCGCTCGCGTTTGAAACCGTCGACCACCTCGTCGACGAGATCGCCGTCCGCCGCCTTCTTGCTCATCACCTCTCCGCCGTCCCGCGCTTGACCCTGTTGCGATTTTTTCTTTAACTCAAGTCTCTTGATTTCAAGACACTCAATGAAAGGGCCCGGTGCATGCTTGTTCAAGAGATTGTCAATGCGGCGGTGCAAGTCACCGTCTTCGCCTTAGTCGCTCTGTTGTTTTGGGCGATTTTCGGGCGCAAGCGCGCGGGGTTCTTCACTTGGATCGGTCTGTTCGCGCCGACCGCCAAGTCGATGGGCGTCGCGCTGGCGATCTTCATCCCCGTGTCTGCGGCGTCGAGCGCTTTCATCTTCATGCCCGCCTTGAAAGAGGCCGCCCGGGCGGAAAACACCGTCGCCGGCGCGCTGCAGGCGCAGGGCTTCAACCTCGAGATGGTCGCGGTGATCCTCGTCGTCGCCGGGATCAAGACGGCGCTGTCGGAAGAGATCCTCTTCCGCGGCCTGATCGCCAAGCGCCTGATCAACGGCTTCGGGTTCTGGACCGGCAACACCGTCCACGCGGTCCTGTTCGGCGCGATCCATCTGCTGGTGTTCGTCGTGCCGGGCGGCCCTGAGTTCACGCCGCTTCTCGGCGCGGCGTTCCTGCTTCTGCCCGGCGGCGCCGGCTGGTTGATGGCGTTCGCCAACGAGAAGGTCGGCAACGGCTCGATCGCGCCCGGCTGGTTGATCCACGCCCTCGGCAACGCCATCGCCTATCCCCTGCTGGCGTTCGTGGTGTGAGCGCTGAAAGCCCGCGTCTCGAAGGACAGGCGCCCGGCGCCGGCTACGCCGCGACGCCCTCGCGCACCTCCGCCAGCGCCTTCTTCGCCGCCGCCACCGTGCGCGTCACGTCGTCTTCCGTGGTGCGCCAATTGACCACCGCGACGCGCATGGCGCGGCGGCCGTTCCAGGTGGTGTTGAAAAAGTAGGCCTCGCCGGAGGCGTTGATCGCGGCGGCGACGCGGTCGGTGACGGCGTCGTGGTCGGCGTCGGTCGCGCCGGGCTTGGGCGACAAGAAGCGCACGATCCCCATGTTGAGCTGCGGGTCATTGAGGGCTTCCGCGCCGTCGAGGGCGCCGATTCCGCGGACGATGTCGCGGCAAAAGCGGCAGCTGCGGTCGACGAGGTCCTCGACCCCGTCGCGTCCGAGTTCGCGCAGCGCCGCGTAGACCGTGATCGCGCGGGCGCGGCGGGAATGTTCCGGATTCCAGTCGAGCGCGTCGCGGCCTTCTTCGGCGACCGAGAGATAGGCCGCCGTCGCCGACATGGCGCCGCGGTGCGCCGCGGCGTCCTTCACGAAGGCGACGCCGCTGTCGTAGGGCACGTTCATCCACTTGTGCATGTCGGTGGCCCAGGAGTCGGCGTTGTCGATCCCGGCGGCGAGCGGCCGCTTGGCGGCGCTGGCGCGCGCGAACAGGCCGAACGCGCCGTCGACGTGCACCCAGGCGCCGTGCGCGTGAGCGATCGGAATCTGGGTCTCGAAATCGTCGAAGGCGCCGGTGATCAGGTCGCCGGCGTTGAGCGCCACGACGGCCGGCGCGTCGTCGGCTTTCAGCGCCCGCTCGAGCGCCGCGGCCGGTAGCCGGTTGTCCGCGTCCGACGGCAGCTTTTGAATCGCCGCGGTGCCGAAGCCGAGAAGCCGCGCGGCGCGGTCGAGGGTGCCGTGGGCGCGGTCGCTGGTCAGGATGCGCAGTCGCGGCGCCCCGAACAGGCCGTGAGTCTCGACGTCCCAGCCGGCGCGCGTCAGCAGCCCGTGGCGCGCCGCCGCGAGGCCGACGCCGTGCGCCATCTGGCAGCCGGTGACGAACGCGAACGACGCCTCGCGCGGCAGGTCGAACAAATCCTTGAGCCACGCTCCCGCCGTCTCCTCGACCACCGACGCCGCCGGCCCGCAGACGTAGATGCCCTGGTTCTGGTCCCAGGCGGTGGTCAGAACGTCGGCGGCGAGCGCGGAGTCCACCGACCCGCCGATCACCCAGGCGAAGAACCGCGCCGACGGGCTGCCGAGCAGGCCGCCCTCGACCGCCGCGGCGAGATCGTCGATCACCTGTTCCGGCGCCACCCCCTCGTCGTTCAGGCCGACGTCGATGCGGCGCTTGAGCTCGGCGTAGCTCGCCGTCGGCGCGACGGAACGGGTGTCGTGGCCGGCGATCCAGGCGCGGGCGTGGGCGACGGCGCGGTCGAGGGCGTCGGGCATGGGGGCCTCCGGAAAAAACGTTTCCGGCATGTAAGCCCGCCGCCGCCCCGCCGCCACCCGCTTGTTGCGGCGAAAACGGAGTCGCCCGCGGCTCCTAGCCGTGGACCGCCGGGTCGTAGTCGGTTTCTTCGGCGACGTCGGTGGGGCTCTCGAAGGTGATCTTGTAGCCGTCGGGATCGGCGAGCGAGGTCACCCACAGGCCGTTGCCGACGAACGGCGGCGTCGGGTCGAGGCCGCGGGCGCGGAATTCGCGGTAGAGTTCGAGCGCGTCCTCGCAGATGAAGCAGATGTCGACGCCGGAGCCGAGGTCGGCGTCCGGCCGCAGGTCGGGGGCGTATTCCTGCAGCATCAGCACCCCGCCGCCGCGCTTGAGGGCGCACCAGCGCACCTGCCCGTGCGGCTTCCAGGAATGCGTCATCGTGAAGCCGACGCCGTCGACGTAAAAGGCGAGCGAGGCCGCCATGTCGGTGACGGCGAAAAACGGCACCGTCTGAGTCAGATTGGCGCGGGTCTCGACGTCGACGCTCATAGGCGCTCTCCCAACCTGGCGCGAGTATAGCGCGGCGGGCGGCCGGCGTCGCCCGGCATGGCGCGCCGGACGACGGCTAGGTCTTGCGAGTCGTCGGCTTGGGTTTCAACGATGCCGCGTAGGCGTGGCTCTTGCGGAACCAGCGCCGCAAGGCGCGGGTGTCGTCGTGCATCTCTGTCGGCACGGCGACATAGGTCTTTTGGACGAAACCTGGGAACGGCTCGAACAGGTCGGCGTCGTACATTTCCAAAAACGCCGCCTGGTCCGTCTTCGACAAGCGCAAGCCGATGCGGTCCATTTTCGAGACCGCGGCGTACATGTTGCCGTTGAGCGACGTGTAGGGCGCGGCGGCGCCTTTCATCGCCACCCCCGGCACCGCCGCGACCATGCGGCTGAAGGCGTCGACGACCTCCGGCGCGCATTGAAATTGCTTTTTCTTCGCGGCCATCTCCGCCTCCTCTCAGGTCTTACGCGAGCTCCGAAAACGCCGCCGCATAGACCAGGCGGCCGCGCGTCGGCGCGTCCGGCGCGAGCGCCAGCGCCATGTGGGCGGGGCCCGCGTCGCCGGCGTAGGGGCTGTCGAACGCCGCCGCGGCGGCGTGGGAGAATCCGAAGCGCGGATAATAGTCGGCGTGGCCGAGCACGAACACCAGGCGCTCGCCGGCCTGTTTGAGCCGCGCCACCCCGGCCATCGCCAGCGCCGACCCGACGCCGCCGCGCTGACGCGCCGGGGCCACCGCCATCGGCGCCAGCACCGCGACCGGCGTGCGTTCGGCGCCGTCTTCGACGGTCGCGCGCGAAAACAAAATATGGCCGACCAGCGCCCCGCCCTCCTCGGCGACCAGTTCGGCCAAGACGTCGCCGGAGCCGCGCACGGCGGCGACCAGGCGCGCCTCGCCGGGGCCGCCGAACGCGGCGTCGTTGAGCGCCGCGACGGCGTCCGCGTCGGCGCGAACGAACGCCCGAACGGCCGTCACGTCGCGGCCGACTCCTTGGCCAGAAACGCCTCGAGCTTGTCGAACGCGGCCGTCCACGCCGGAACGACGCCCTTCTCGGCGCCCTCGGGCAAGTTGTCCTGCGTCAGCCGCACTTCGGTCTTGCCGCCGAGATCCTTGAACTCGACCCGGATGGTGCTCTTGGTGTCCGGCCCCGGTCCGGGCCCGGCGAACGCCAGCAGCGCCGGCGGCTCAAAGGCGGTGATGGTCGCCGGAACCTCGAACTCGCGGTCCGGACCCATTTGCATGACGGTGTTGAAGGCGCCGCCGAGCTTCGGCTCGATGGTCGCGCGCACGCCGGTGCACTGGGCCGGCCCGTACCATTGCTCGAACTTGGCGACGGCGATCCAGGCGTCGAACACCGCCTCGCGCGGCGCGTCGTAGACGCGGGTCACGGTGAGCACCCCGTCGGCGAATTTCGTCTGCGTCGTCATCGGTGTTCCTTCCCGGCGGCGTCCGCCTTGGTTTGTTTCAGGTAGTCGTCGACCGCGTCGAACTGCGCCCGCCAGAATTCGGCGTAGCGCGCGATCCAGCCGCCGGCTTCGTCGAGCGGACCGGCTTTGACGCGGATGAAGTTCTCGCGTCCGCGCTTTTCTTTTTCGATCAGACCGGCGCGTTCGAGCACGCGCACGTGCTTGGAGATCGCCGGCTGGGAGAGGTCGAAGGGCGCGGCGAGGGTCGAGACGTTGGTCTCCCCTTCCGCCAGCTTCGCCAGCATTCCCCGACGCGTGGCGTCAGACAACGCTTGGAAGACGAGATCGAGATCGTTCGTTTGCATAACCGTTTGGTTATGTATTTGAACGAACGCCGACCGTCAAGGCGGAAAACCGGGCGGGCCATATGACCGCCCGGATCGTGTCGGGACCCGCGGGCTCTTGGCCGAGGATCGTGTCAGCCAAGCACGTCGCCCGGCTTCACGTTTACGCCGCGCAAGAATTCGCCCGCGTCCTGCGCCTTCTTGCCTTCCCGTTGCAGCTGCGTCAGCCGCACGGCGCCGTCGCCGGTCGCGATCAGGAGGGCGTCGTCGAG
>JAJFFL010000108.1 GCA_021776705.1 Alphaproteobacteria bacterium | reverse complement strand
GGCGCCGCGCGCCAGCGCGTGTGAAATTCCGACAGGGCGCCGTCGAACGCCGGCGACCCGGAGGCGTCGAGCGCCACGAGCCCTGCGACAGCGTCGGTCATGTTATCGGCTTGCGCGCCGTGTTCCAAAGCGAGCCGGCCGCCTTCCTCCGGGCCGAGTTCGGCCAGCAAGCGCAGGGCGGCGTTGCGGAGCGCCCGACGTCCGGCCGACGCCGCGTCCGGCGAAAACGGTTTCGCCGACGCGTGGGTGTCATAGATCGCCTTCAGTTCCAGACGGTGATTTTGCGCCACGGTCCGCATCAAGTCCTGGCGGGTGGCGCGAATCGCGGCCGGGTCGACGACGCTCACCGCTTGCGCGATCTCGCCCTCGTCTGGAGGCGACAAGGCCAAGGCGGCGAAGCCGGGCTCGAGTGACGTGTCGCGCAGCACGGCGCCGAACACGCCGGCCGCGTCGGCCATGGTGGGAGCCCGATCGTCGAAGCCTGGATCGGCCGCGGCGGCAAGAGCCGCGCGAGTGACCGACTGGCCGGATTCCCATCGATTGAAAGCGTCGGAGTCGAAGCCGGCAAGACGCATCTTATCGGCCAAGCTGGCGTCGCTGGCCGCGATCACGGGAGCGGAAAACCCCCGCAACGCGGACACCGTGGGCGGCGCATCCAACCCGACAAGCCGCCACGTGGTTTCATCGCCGTCGAGCACGAGGGTCCGCTCTTCGGTTCCGGGTTCGTTTTCGCCGTCGAGCCGCACCGGCCTGGACGCGCCGTCGGCGCCGATGAGGCCGACGCGGATCGGTATCGGCAAAGCCCGCTTGCGCGGTTGGTCCGGCGTCGGCGGCGTCAACTGCCGCGCGGTCAGGTGAAGCACGCCGCTCGCGGCGTCGAAGCGCTCCGAAAAGCGCACTCGTGGCGTGCCGGACTGTTCATACCAACGCATGAACGCGGAAAGATCGCGACCGGCGGCCTTCTCAAAACAGGCGGCGAAATCCTCGACCGTCGCCGCGGTGCCGTCGCAGCGTTCGAAATAGATGTCCATGCCGCGCTTGAACGCATCTTCGCCGATGATTTCTCGCAACATGCGGATCAATTCGGCGCCTTTTTCGTAGACGGTGGCGGTGTAGAAATTGTCGATCTTGACGTAACGCGACGGGCGCACTGGATGAGCCAAGGGGCCCGCGTCCTCCGCGAACTGGCGCGACCGCAATCGTTTGACGTCCTTGATCCGCTGCAGCGCCGAGCCGCGCTGGGCGGCGGAGAATTCCTGGTCGCGAAAGACGGTCAAGCCCTCTTTGAGGCACAGCTGAAACCAATCCCGGCAGGTGATCCGGTTGCCGGTCCAATTGTGAAAGTACTCGTGCGCCACCACCGACTCGATGGCCTCGAAGTCGGCGTCGGTGGCGGTTTCCGGATCCGCGAGCAGGAGCGAAGAATTGAATATGTTCAGTCCCTTGTTCTCCATCGCGCCGAAATTGAAATCGCGAACGGCGACGATCATGAACAAGTCGAGGTCATATTCGCGCCCGAACGTTTCTTCGTCCCAGCGCATCGCGCGTTTGAGGCTGTCGAGGGCGTACTCGGCGCGCGCGGCGTCGCCGGGATCAACGTAGAGGCGCAAGGACACCGCCTTGCCCGACCTGGTGGCGAACGAGTCCTGCAAGAGATCGAAAGAGCCGGCGACCAGCGCAAAGAGATAGCAAGGCTTGGGAAACGGATCGCGCCACAGCGCCCAATGCCGTCCGCCGTCCAGCTCTCCGGAATCGACGAGGTTGCCGTTGGAGAGCAGCGACGGAAAAGCGTTTTCGTCGGCTTCGATGCGCACCGTGTAGCGCGCCAACACGTCGGGCCGGTCGAGGAAATAGGTGATCCGACGAAAGCCCTCCGCCTCGCACTGACTGAAGATCCGGTCGTTTGAAAGATAAATGCCGGAGAGGGCTGTGTTTTCGCGCGGCGAGAACGCCGTTTCGATCTCCAGGTCGAAGGAATCAGGCGGCGACGCGATGACCAGCTTGTCCGCGGAGAGCTTGTACGCCGACGTCGCCAACGGTTCGCCGTCGATCGCCAGAGCCAGCAATTCCAAGTCTTCGCCGTCGAGCTCCAACGCCGCCTTGCCGGCTCCCAAACGCCGGACGCGGCTTTTCGCTTTCACGATCGTGCGGTCCGGGTCGACTCGCACGTCGAGGTTGTTGTCCTCGATTGTGTAGGCCGGTGGTTGATAATCGGCCAAGCGGATCGGAAGCGGTTCCTCGGTGCGCATGACATTCTCCAGAAATGCAGCCCGAGGCGGATCGGGCGCTTCGCGGGCTTTGCGGATGTGCTACATCCACACCCGATGAAAGCGCCCAGCGTCAAGCCGAACGTCCGTCGTTTCGTCGCAGGCCTGCCGATCGCCTTGGCGCTCGCCGTCGGCTTGTTCGCCGCGTCCTGCGACGGCGAACGCCGCGGGGCGGTGCTGCAACAGGTGCGCGAGCGCGGCGTATTGCGGGTCGCGACGTTGAATTCTCCAACCACGTACTTCCAGGGCCGGGAAGGTCCCGCGGGCTTCGAACACGATTTGGCGCACGCCTACGCCGATCACTTGGGTGTGGACACGCAACTCGTGGTGCGGAGCACGATCGCGGACGTCTTCTTGGCGTTGGAGACCGGCGAGGCGGATGTCGCGGCGGCGGGCTTGACGATCACGCGCGCGCGCGCCGGCCAATCGCGATTTTCAAGATCGTATCAATCCGTGGTGGAGCAGGTCGTCTGCCGCCGCGGTCGCGACGCGCCCGCCAGTCTAGAGACGCTGGCGGCGGCCGAAATCGTGATCGCCGAAGGTTCAGCCTATGCGGGCACCTTGCGCCGCCTCGCCCAGGCCGGCTTCGAACCGCGATGGCGGGTGGAGCCCGGCGCCAATGTCGAGCAACTGCTGTCTCACGTGTCGAACGGAACCGTGGGATGCACGATCGCCGACAGCACCGTCGTCGCCTTGCATCAACGCTACATGCCGAATTTGAGAGTCGCTCTTGAACTTCCCGACCGCCAGCAGATCGGCTGGGTGTTCGCCGGCGGCCTGTCATGGCGATCGGTCAGCCTCAAGCGCAGCGTCGACACGTGGTTGCGGCGCCGTGGCACCCGCGAATACATCGCCGATCTCAACGAGGCCTACTATGGGTTCGCGCCCGAAAACACCGAGGCGGCGGAAGCGGGCGCGTTTCGCGCCGCCGTCGACAAGACCCTGCCGACGTACAAATCGTTGTTCGTCGCTGAGGCGGAACGGGCTGGCGTGCCGTGGACGCTTTTGGCCGCCGTGGCCTACCAAGAAAGCCATTGGAACCCGGACGCCAAAAGTCCGACCGGCGTGCGCGGCCTCTTGATGCTGACGTTGCCGACGGCCAAAGCCTTGGGGGTGTCCAACCGGCTCGACGCCACCCAGTCGACGCGCGGCGGCGCCAAATACCTCCGGCAATTGCGGGATCGCCTGCCGGAGGAGATTCCCGAACAGGACCGCTGGTGGTTCGCGGCCGCCGCCTACAACATGGGTTGGGGGCATGTCATCGACGTGCGTGAATTGGCCGAGCGCAACGGACTCGACCCCAACAGCTGGGCCCAGGTCCGCGAACTTCTGCCGTTGCTCGAGGACCCGGAAATCTACAAGACGCTGGGCTACGGCTACGGCAACGGCCGGCAGGCGCAGACCTACGTGCGCCGCATCCGCGACTACGCCGACGTGTTGGAGAAGAAATACGCCGCGCCGATCCCGGACACGCCGAGCCGTTTCGCCCAATCTGAAACCGGCGACGCCGACGCGACGCTCGAAGCGGAGCCGGACGGCTGACGTTCAATCCCCGCTGACGCCGGCGTCCTTGGTGAACGCGTTGAAACAAATGATCGTCTTGGTGTCGACGATGTTCGGAATCGCGTGGACGTTTTCGTTCACGAAGCGGCCGATGTCGGTGTCGGAAGCGACGAAGAACGTGGCGATCAAATCGTAGTCGCCGGAAATCGAGTCGACGGCCGGCGCCTCGTCGATTTCGTCGATGAGGCGGGCGGCGACGTCATAAGACTTGCCGAGTTGGCACTTGATGAGCACGAAAATCTTACGCATGGCCGGACTCCTCGACGCGCCGCTCAGGTCACTTTCGATTTCATACGAAACTTCGGCGCGCGCCACAGGTCTTGTCTCAAGACGCGCTCCATCGCTTCGGCGGCGGCGTAAACGTCGGCGTAGCGGGTGTAAAGCGGCGCGAATCCGAAGCGCATGATGTCCGGCGCGCGAAAGTCTCCGATCACGCCTTCGGCGATCAGCGCCTGAACCACGGCGTAGCCCTCCGGATGCCGGAACGAGACTTGGCTGCCTCGGTTCGCCGCCCGGCGCGGACCTGCGAGTTCGACGCCCAAGCCGCCGCATCGCTTTTCAACCTCTTTGACGAACAGGTCGCCCAGCGCCATCGACTTGGCGCGAACCTCGGCGATGTCGACTCCGCGCCAAATCTTCAACGCTTCGTCCAAGGCGACGAGCCCCAGCACCGGCGGCGTGCCGACGGTCATGCGGTGAATTCCACGCGCCGGACGGTAGTCGAGGTCGAAGGCGAACGGCTTCGCGTGCCCCATCCATCCGGTCAGAAATGGCGCCACCTTGGCCTGGACGTCGCGTCGCACATAGATGAACGCGGGCGCTCCGGGACCGCCGTTCAGGTACTTGTAGCCGCACCCGACGGCGAATTCCGCGCCGACGCCGGCGATGTCGACCGGCAGCGCGCCCGCGGAGTGGGCCAAGTCCCAAACGACCACGGCGCCGGCCGCGTGCGCTTTGTCGGTCAGCGCGGTCATGTCGTGAAGCCGTCCGGTGCGGTAGTCGACGTGGGTCAACATCAAGACGGCGGTCGTTTCGTCGACAGCGTCGGCGACGTCGACCGGATCGACAAGCTTGAGCTGGTGCTCGCGGCCTAAGGCGTGCGCCAGACCCTGGGCGACGTAGAGGTCCGTCGGAAAATTGCCGGTGTCGGACAGGATCACGCGCCGTTCCGGGTTGAGCGCCAAGGCTGCGGCGACGGCCTTGAACACGTTGATCGACGTGGAGTCGGCGACCGCGACGGTTCCTTTCGGCGCGCCGATCAGCGGCGCGATGCGATCGCCGACGGTCTTCGGCAAGTCGATCCACTTGTGCTGGTTCCAGCCGCGAATCAGGCCGCCGCCCCATTCGGTCGCGACCACGTCTGCGAGGCGCGCGTGGACCGTTCGCGGCAGGGCTCCGAGCGAGTTGCCGTCGAGATAGACGACGCCGTCGGGAAGGTCGAACGCCAGCCGTTTCGCGGCCAGCGGGTCATCGTGGTCGAGCTTGGCGATGCGCGGCGGAAGGGTCATGCGGCCCCTCCCGCACGCGGGACCACCGCCGTCGCTTCGATTTCAACTTTGGCCCGGTCTTCGACCAGGCCGGCGACCTCCACGAGTGTCATGGCCGGAAAGTTCTTTCCCAAAACCGCGCGGTAGGCGGCTCCGACCTGTTTCAGACGCGCGACGTATTCCCGCTTGTCCAGAACGTACCAAGTCAAGCGGACGATGTGTTCCGGCCCGGCGTCGGCTTCGGCGAGAATTGCGGCGATGTTCCGCAGCGCCTGGTCGACTTGGCCGACAAAATCGTCGGTTTCGAAAATCTGCTCGCCGTTCCAGCCGATCTGGCCGCCGAGAAAAAGCAGGCGCCCGTCGGCGGCGACGCCGTTGGCGTAGCCGACAGGGGCCTTCCAGGCGTTGGGATTGAGGCGGTCGTGCATGGCTCAGATTCCTTGCGCGAAACGGTCGACGGCGGCGCGGAGATCATCGGGAAACGGTGTCGCGCCCGACACCGCAGCGTCGACATGGGCGATGATCAGCCGCGCGGCCAGGCGGTGTTCATCGCCGGCGCGCGCCGTGATCTTGAGCGTCGCGCTGGCGTCGCCGAGCCGCTCGACGCTCAAGGCGAACGTCAGGCGGTCGCCCAAACGACTGGCGGCGAAAAAATCGACGTCGATGTGCACGGCCGGCACGGCGGCGCCTCGGGGGCCGTGAATTTCAGCAAACGAAATGCCGACAACGGTCTCAAACCAGTCTTCGACGACGGAGTTCATGAGTTCGAAGTAGCGGGGATAAAAGACGATGCCCGCGGGATCGCAGTGCTGGAACTGGATTTTCCGCTCGGTTTCGAACACGCTCACGCCGAGGTCTCCCGCAGACGAAAGCGTTGGACCTTGCCGGTCTGGGTTTTCGGCAGGGCGGCGCAGAACACGATCGACCGCGGGTACTTGTAGGGCGCGATCGTCGCCTTGACGTGGTCCTGCAGCGTTTGGATCAGAGACGCGTCTCCCTTGAGTCCTTCGCGCAAAACCACATGGGCTTGAACGATTTGGCCGCGGTCGTCGTCGGAGACGCCGACGACGGCGCATTCGGCGACGGCGTCATGGGCGAGAAGGGCCGCTTCCACTTCGGGGCCGGCGATGTTGTAGCCCGACGAAATGATCATGTCGTCGGCCCGGGCGACGAAGTGGAAAACCCCGTCGGCGTCACGGATGAAGGCGTCGCCGGTGAGATTCCAGCCGTCGACGACGTAATCGCGCTGGCGCGCATCGGCGAGGTAGCGGCAGCCGGTGGGGCCGCGCACGGCGAGTTTGCCGACGTCGCCCACCGGCATGTCGTTCATGTCGTCGTCGACGATCCGCGCTTCGTAACCCGGGGTCGGCCGCCCGGTCGCGCCAGGGCGGGCGTCGTCGAGGGTGTTGGAGATGAAGATGTGCAACATCTCCGTCGCGCCGATGCCGTCGAGGATCGGCACGCCTGTCTTGTCCGACCACGCCTCGAACGTGGGCGCCGGCAAGGTCTCGCCGGCCGACACCGCGATGCGCAGGGAGGACAAGTCCGCGCCCTCGTCCATGGCGGCCATCATCGCCCGGTAGGCGGTCGGCGACGTGAAGCAGATCGTGGCCTTGTAGGATTCGATCATCTTCACGAGGTTCGGCGGCGTCGCGGTTTCGACGAGCGTCGCGGTAGCCCCGAAACGCAGCGGAAAGATCGCCAATCCGCCGAGGCCGAACGTGAACGCCAATGGCGGCGAACCGACGAAAACGTCGTCGGGCGTGACCCGCAAGATCTCCCGCGCGTAGCCGTCGGCGATGATCAGCAAGTCCCGGTGAAAATGCATGGTCGCCTTCGGCGCGCCGGTCGTCCCCGACGTGAACCCGAGCAAGGCGACATCGTCGCGGCCGGTGTCGACGGCGTCGAAATGAACGGATTTTTCCAGCGCCGCGCGGTCGAGTTCGGCGTCGTGGTTTGACGTGCCGTCGAACAACACCGTGGTCTTGAGAAACGCGCTGTCCTTGGCGACGGAGATCAGTTCGTCCGCCATGCGGCTGTCGCACAGCGCGTGAGAGACCTCGGCCTTGTCGATGATCTTGGCGAGTTCCACCGCCCGCAGCATCGGCATCGTGTTGACGACGACCGCGCCGGCCTTGGTCGCGCCAAGCCAGGCGGCGACCATCGCCGGGTTGTTTCCGGAGCGGATCAAGACCCGGTTGCCGGGTATGACGCCGAAATCCTCGACCAGGGCATGGGCGATCCGGTTCGACCAGTCGGTCAGTTCCTTGTAGGTCCGCCGACGTCCGTGGCCGATGAGGGCGGTGCGGTCGCCGAATCCCTTGTCGACCATGCGGTCGGTGAGTTCGACGGCGGCGTTGAGACGTTCTGGGTACCGATACTCCGGGCGATCGATCAGCAGATCCGGCCAGGCCTCCGGCGTCGGTAGATTGTCGCGCGTGAAGGTGTCGACGTGCGCGGACGGTCCCAGCATCTCAGCCTCCTGCTTGCGCCAGCGCCTGGCGGGCGATCACCACTCTTTGAACGTCGGACGCGCCCTCATAGATCCGCAAGGCCCGGATTTCGCGGTACAGGGCCTCCACGACGGAACCCTTGCGCACGCCGTCGCCGCCATGAATTTGGACCGCCGCGTCGATGACCCGCTGCGCGGCTTCGGTGGCGTGAAGCTTGGCCATGGCCGCTTCCCGGGTGACGCGCGGCGCGCCCATGTCCTTGGTCCAAGCCGCGCGGTAGACGAGAAGCGCGGACGCGTCGACGTCGAGCGCCATGTCGGCGAGGTGGCCCTGCACAAGCTGCAAATCCGCCATCGGCGCCCCAAAAAGTTCGCGGTTGCTGGCCCGCGCGACGGATTCATCCAGCGCCCGCCGGGCCATGCCGAGCGCCGCCGCGCCGACGGTCGAGCGGAACACGTCGAGCGTCGCCATGGCGATCTTGAAGCCGTCGCCGGCGGCCCCGATCCGGTCTGATTCCGGCACGCGCACGTTGTCGAACTTCAGCCGCGCGAGAGGGTGCGGGGCCACGGCTTCGAGCCGCTCGACCACCGACAGACCGGGCGCGTCGCCCGTGACGATGAAGGCGGAGAGTCCCTTGCCGCCCGGAGCGCCGCCGGTGCGGGCGAACACGGTGTAGACGTCTGCGATGCCGCCGTTGGAAATCCACGTCTTTTCGCCGTTCAGGAGATAGCCGTCGGCGTCCGCCGACGCCGTCGAGGCCAGTTCGGCGACATCGGACCCCGATCTCGGTTCAGTGAGAGCGAAGGCGGCGATCGCTTCGCCGGCGCGGGTCTTCGCCAGCCACGCTTTCTGCGCGTCGCTTCCGAACAGCGAGATTGCGCCGGTTCCGAGGCCTTGCATGGCGAAGGCGAAGTCGGCGAGCGGATCGTGCCGCGCCAGGGTTTCGCGCGCCAGGCACAGGGTGCGCACGTCGAGGTCGCCGCCGGTCGGCTTCAGCCACCCGTCGCCGCCGAGGCGGGCGACGAGGTCGCGGCAGGCGGCGTCGACGTCGTCGTGGTCGACCGGCAAGGCGCGTGCGCACCAGGCGTCGAACTCGGCGGCGAAGGCGCGGTGGCGGTCGTCGAAGAACGGCCAGGCGAGAAACGAGCGGTCCATGTCAATCGCCCTCAAACACGGGATTTTCCTTCGCGACGAAGGCGCGGTAGGCGCGTTCAAAATCCCGCGTCTGCATACAGATCGCCTGGGCTTGGGCCTCCGCCTCGATGGCTTGTTCGGGGCTCATCGCCCATTCGTGGTTGAGCTGCGTCTTGGTCATCATGTGCGCGAACGTCGGCCCGGCGGCCAAGGACCGGGCGAGGGCGAGCGCCTCGGACTCCAGCGCGTCCGCGTCCACGATACGATTGTAAAATCCCCAAGACGCGCCCTCGTCCGCCGTCATCGATCGCCCGGTGTAGAGGAGTTCGGCGGCGCGGCCCTGGCCGATGATCCTCGGCAAAATCGCGCACGCCCCCATGTCGCAGCCGGCGAGCCCGACACGGGTGAACAAGAACGCCGTTTTCGCCGCCGGAGTCGCCAGCCGCAGGTCGGAGGCCATGGCGACGATCGCCCCGGCGCCCACCGCCACGCCGTCGACCGCCGCCACGATCGGCTGCGGCGCCGCGCGCATGGCTTTCACCAGATCGCCGGTCATGCGGGTGAAGGCCAACAGGCCCTTGATGTCTTTCTCGACCAGCGGGCCGATGATTTCGTGCACGTCGCCGCCGGAGCAAAAGTTTCCGCCGTTGGGAACGAAAGCCACCGCTTTGACGTCGTCGGCGCCGGTCAGGGCGCGGAAAAAGTCGCGCAGTTCGGCGTAACTTTCGA
Organism: Alphaproteobacteria bacterium; assembly: GCA_021776705.1. Lineage (GTDB taxonomy): Bacteria > Pseudomonadota > Alphaproteobacteria > Caulobacterales > Maricaulaceae > JAJFFL01. The sequence continues at coordinate 6,498 of JAJFFL010000108.1, read as the reverse complement.
AGGTCAGCGGGTTTTTTCGGTCGGGCCTGTCCAGCGACACCACGGCGACGCCGCCGTCGAGGCGGAAGCGAAAGTGTTCAGGCGCGAAGGCGGCGAAGCCGGTCATGCGGTCTCCTTCTTGAACGGCGCTTCCATTCGTTCGAGCCGGGCGATGGTGTCGAGGACTTCGGCCCCGCCCAGGTCGCCGAGCAACTCGTCGATCCAGCGTTCGTGCGCGGCGGCCATTTTCGCGAACGCGCCACGGCCCTTTTCCGTCAAGGCGACGCGAGTCGACCGCCGGTCGCCTTCGATGGTGGCGCGCAGGACCAGCCCGTCGGCGACGAGGCGGTCGATGATGCCGGTGACATTGCCGTTCGACACCCGCAAGGCGCGGCTGAGGGCCGTCATGGTCAGACCCGTCCCGGCCCGTTCCAACGCCGCGAGGACGTCGAAGCGCGGCAGGGTGGTCGCAAACTCGGCGCGAAACTTCTCGCGCACGACGGCTTCGATCCCCCGTGTCGTCGACAGAAGCCGCAGCCACAAGCGCAGCCGGTCCTTCGACGCGGCGGCGCGGCGGGCGGCTCCGGCGTCGCCGCTCACGGGTTTCCGCCCGAGATGGCGATCGCCTGCCCGTTGACGCCGCCGGCGCCGTTTCCAGCCAGCCACGCCACGGCGTCGGCGACTTCCTCCGGCGCGAAAAACCGATTCTGAGGATTGAGCGCCGCCAGTTGGGCCCGCGCCTGCGCCGCGGTCGCTCCGGTTTTCTCGACGATGTTGTCGATCGAGCGGTCGAGCATCGGGGTGTCGACGAACCCCGGGCACACCGCGTTGACAGTGACGCCCGTGGCGGCGATTTCAAGCGCCAACGCGCGCACAAGGCCGATCACGCCGTGTTTCGCGGCGCAGTAGGCGGTGACGTAGGGGTGGCCGACGAGGCCGGCGACCGAGGCGACGGCGATCAGCCGCCCGCTTCCGCGCCGGGTCATGTCAGCGACGGCGGCTTGAAACGTCAAATGGACGCCGGTCAGATTGACGTCGAGCAGCCGCCGCCACAGGTCCAGTTTCATGCGCGCGTAGGCGGCGCTTTCCGCCGCGCCGGCGTTGGCGACGACGATGTCGAACGGTCCCCGCGCCTTCGCCGCCGCCGCCGTCATCGCCGCCACCGAATCGGGGTCGGTGACGTCGACTTCGGCGGGGTGCAAGCCGGCATGCCGGCCGGCGATCTCTCGCAGCGGCCCCGGCCGCCGTCCGGCGATCGTCACCGCGGCGCCGTCGGCGACGAGGCGCAGGGCGACGGCGGCGCCGACGCCGGTGCCGCCGCCGGTCACCAAAGCGTGCTTTCCAGACAGATCGCTCATCTCAAACCTTCAGGCTCAGGGCTTCGCCGCGTTCGGCGAGGCGGCGCAACTGGTCGCGGCCAGGATGATAGGGCTCCGGCCACTCCGCCTCGCCGTCGCCGAGCGCGGCGGCCGCGTGCAGCGTCCAATAGGGATTCGCGAGATGCGGCCGCGCAAGGCAGACGAGGTCGGCGCGCCCGGCCATGAGGATCGAGTTGGCGTGGTCGGGCTCGTAGATGTTGCCCACCGCCATGGTCTTGAGACCGGTCTCATTGCGGATTCGGTCCGAAAACGGCGTCTGAAACATGCGGCCATAGACCGGCTTGGCGTGGATCGAGGTCTGGCCGGCGGAAACGTCGATGATGTCCGCGCCCGCCGCGCTGAAGGCGCGCGCGACGTCGATCGCGTCGTCCGGCGTGATCCCGTCGTCCCCGACCCAGTCGTTGGCCGAAATGCGCACCGAGATCGGCTTGGCGCCGGGCCAGGCGTCGCGCACGGCGCGGAACACCTCCAGCGGGAAGCGCAATCGGTTCTCGAGCGAACCGCCGTAGGCGTCGGTGCGTCGGTTGGTCAGCGGGGTGATGAACGCGGACAACAGATAGCCGTGGGCGCAATGCAGCTCGAGCATGTCGAAACCGCAGCGTTGCGCGGCGCGCGCCGCCGCGACGAATTGGTCGCGCACGACGTTCATGTCGTCGCGCGTCATCTCCCGCGGAATTGCGTTGTCGGGCGACCAGGGGACCGGCGACGGGGCTAGGATCTCCCAGTTGCCGTCTTTCAACGGCGCGTCCATCTCCTCCCAGCCCAGTTGGGTCGAGCCTTTCGGCCCCGAATGGCCCAGCTGCAAGGCGATCTTGGCGTCGGTCTCGGCGTGGACGAAGTCGACGATGCGGGTCCAGGCGGCTTCATGTTCGGGGGCGTACATGCCGGTGCAGCCGGGCGTGATGCGGCCTTCCGGCGACACGCAGGTCATTTCGGTGACCACCAGCCCGGCGCCGCCCTTGGCGCGCTCGCCGAGATGCACGAGGTGCCAATCGTCCGGGGACCCGTCCGTCGCCTTGTATTGGGCCATCGGCGAGACAACGACGCGGTTCTTGAGCGTCAAGTCTCGCAACTTGAACGGGGCGAACATCGGCGCGCGCGGGTCGTTGCGCGGCGAACCGGCCTGCTCCCAAAACCACTTTTCCGCCGACCCCAGCCACTCGGCGTCCCGCAGGCGCAGGTTTTCATGGCTGATGCGCTGGGAACGGGTCAGCAGCGAATAGTTGAACTGCACCGGATCGAGGTCGAGGTAGCGCTCGACCTCTTCGAACCATTCCATCGAATTTCGGGCCGCCGACTGCAAGCGCAGGACTTCAATCCGGCGTTCGTCCTCGTAGCGCCGAAACGCCGAGGCGAGATCGGGTTCGGTCTGCAGACAATCGGCGAGCGCGGCCGCGCTTTCGAGCGCGAGCTTGGTCCCGGACCCGATCGAAAAGTGCGCCGTCGCGGCCGCGTCGCCCAACAGCACGACCTTGCCGTGCGCCCAGGTCTCGCACAGAACGCGGGGGAATCGCAGCCAGGCCGAGCCGCGGACGTGGTCGGCGTTGGACATCAACGCGTGGCCGCCGAGGTGGGCCTCAAAAATTCGCTCGCAGGTCGCGATCGACTCCAGTTTCGACATGTCGCCGAACCCGAACGCCTCCCACGTCGCTTGGCTGCATTCGACGATGAACGTCGCCGTGTCGGGGTCGAATTGGTAAGCGTGCGCCCACACCCATCCGTGCTCGGTCTTCTCAAAGATAAAGGTGAAGGCGTCGTCGAACTTCTGGTGAGTGCCGAGCCACACGAATTGGCACTTGCGCACGTCGACATCGGGTTTGAACGCGGCGGCGTGTTCGTTGCGCGCCTTCGAATTCAGGCCGTCGGCGGCGACGATCAGGTCGAAGGCGTCGAACTCGCCGGTGGACTGGAATTCGTGATTGAACCGGATCTCAACGCCAAGCTCGCGGGCACGCGCTTGCAGGAGTTCGAGCAGCTTCTTGCGGCCGATGCCGCAGAATCCGTGGCCCGACGACACCGTGCGCACGCCCTTGTGGACGACGGCGATGTCGTCCCAGTAGGCGAAATGTTCACGGATCGCGGCGGCGCTGGCGGCGTCGTTGGCGGCGAGGTTGTCGAGCGTTTCGTCCGACAGAACCACGCCCCAGCCGAACGTGTCGTCGGGACGGTTGCGCTCGAACACGATCACCTCGTGAGAGGGTTCGCGCAGCTTCATCGAGATCGCGAAGTAGAGACCGGCGGGACCGCCGCCGAGACACGCGACGCGCATGCTGGCCCTCAAAGTCGAACAGAGGCGATGATGATGTCGCGCTCGCCGGTCGAACGCAATATATTTTAAGCTTGAAACGTTCAGCGGAGCGAGTGATGGACGAGGCGGGCGACCAGGCGGCGTGGGACGACGCGTTCGCCAACGCGAAATACATCCCGGCCGCGGAAGCGGTCGCCGCCGGCTGGACGCGCGACGCGGCGGCGTTTCGCGCCATCGCCAAGGGCGAGATCGACGTGGCCTATGGCGATCTCCCGCGTGAGCGCTACGACCTGTTTTGGCCGGAGGGCGCGCCGGCGGGTCTCTTCGTGTTCGTGCACGGCGGCTACTGGATGTCGTTCGACAAGTCGTCGTGGTCCCACCTCGCCGCCGGCGCGCTCGCGCGCGGCTGGGCCGCGGCCGTGCCGAGCTACCCGTTGTGCCCCGAGGCGCGCATCGCCGAGATCACCCAAGCCGTCGGGCGCGCCGTGACCGCCGCCGCCCGCCGAGTCGAGGGACCGATCGTGCTCGCCGGCCACTCCGCCGGCGGACACCTGGCGGCCCGCCTGCTGTGCCTGAACGCGCCGTTGTCGGCGCCGACCCAGTCACGCGTCCGCCGCGCCGTCGCCCTCAGCGGCCTGTTCGATCTGCGGCCGCTGCGCCGCACCACCATGAACGCGACCTTGCGGCTCGACGAGGCCGAAGCCTTGGCGGAGAGTCCGGTCGCCTGCATGCCGGCCGCCGGCGCGGAGCTGATCGCATGGGTGGGCGCGGACGAGCGCCCCGAGTTTCGCCGTCAAAGCCGGCAGATCGCGGAGATCTGGCCGCAACACGGGGCCCGCGTCGGCCTGGTCGAAGACCCCGGTCGGCACCATTTCAACGTCATCGCCGGATTGGCGGACCCGGCGAGCCTGCTCGTCAACCGGGCGCTCGGCGGCCCGGCGTGACGCCCCCGCGTGCATCGGCCGCGAAACCGCACTACATGCTCCGCCTATGACGCTCGACCGCCGATTCAGCGTGGCTCCGATGATGGAGTGGACGGACCGCTGGTGCCGCCGCTTTCACCGTGTGCTGACGCGCCGCGCGCTGCTGTTCACGGAAATGGCGACGTCGGCCGCCGTAACGCGCGGCGACGTCGATCGACTGATCGGCTTCGACCCGCGCGAAGCGCCCGCGGCGCTTCAACTCGGCGGTTCGGACCCGAGCGAATTGGCGCGCGCGGCGAAAATCGGCGCCGGCCTCGGCTACGGCGAAATCAACCTCAACGTCGGCTGTCCTTCCGATCGCGTGCAGTCGGGCGCGTTCGGGGCCTGTTTGATGCGCCAGCCCGACATTGTGGCGGCCGGCGTCGCCGCGATGAAAGACGCCGTGGACGTGCCGGTGACGGTGAAGTGCCGGATCGGCGTCGACGACCAGGAACCGGGCGAGGCTCTGTTCGGTTTCGTCGCGGCGGTGGCGGCTGCCGGGTGCTCGACATTCTACGTTCACGCCCGCAAGGCCTGGCTTAAAGGGCTCAGCCCGAAAGAAAACCGGGACGTGCCGCCCCTCGACTACGCCGTCGTGCGAGCGCTGAAGCGGCAGCGTCCGGACTTGGAGATCCTGCTCAACGGCGGTCTGCGCTCGCTCGCCCAAGCCGAAACCGAGGCGGCCGGCCTCGACGGCGTCATGTTCGGCCGCGCCGCCTATCAGACGCCGTGGACGCTGGCGGACGTCGACGCCCGCGTGTTCGGCCAACCGCCGAGCCAGGGAACGCGGGCCGAGGCGGCCCTCGCGCTGGCCGAGATCGTCGATGAGGCGCGCGCGGCGGGGTTCAGCGCCCACGCCGTGACGCGTCACGCGCTCGGCTTGTTTCACGGCCAACCGGGCGCACGGGCCTGGCGACGGCATCTTTCGGAAAACGCCGTCAAGCCGGGAGCCGGCCCCGACGTCGTTCTCGACGCGCTCGCCTTAGTTGAAGACGCCGCCGACGCGCGGGCGGCGGCGTGAGCGGCTTCGAAAGCGACTGGCCGGCGCTCCTGGCGCTGTTGGTCGCCACCGGGGTCGTCGCCGGACTCATAGCCGGCATGTTCGGAATCGGCGGCGGCGTGGTGATCGTGCCGGCGCTCTACCACTTGCTTGGCGAGGTCGGCGCGTCCGACGAAACCCGGATGCACGCGGCGGTCGCGACGTCGCTGGCGACGATCGTGGTGACGTCGTTGCGGTCGGCGCGAGCGCACATGAAGCGCGGCGCGGTGGACATGGGCGTGATCCGAACCTGGGTTCCATGGATCATCTTCGGCTCGTTCGCCGGTTCGTTGTTGGCGCGCTTCGTCCCCGGCACGGCGCTCACCGGCCTGTTCGGTGTCGGCGCGATGCTAATCGCGGTCCGCATGCTTGTGGTCGACAAGCCCAAGCCATTGCGCGCCGACCTGCCCGGCGGCGCGGCGCGGGCCGGCCTCGGAACCGGGATCGGGTTCGCCTCGTCGTGGATGGGAATCGGCGGCGGCGTGTTCGGGGTCATGCTGTTGACCCTCTGCGGCCGAACGATTCACCAGGCCGTGGGCACGGCGGCGGGGTTCGGCGCGGCGATCGGCGGGCCGGCGGCGCTCGGGTTCATCATTTCCGGGCTCGGGGTCGAAGGCCGCGCGGCGGGATCGCTGGGCTACGTCAATGCGCCGGCGTTCGCGGTCGTCATCACCCTGACCTTCATTTTCGCGCCGCTCGGGGCGCGGATCGCCCACGCCATGTCGCAGTCGCTGCTGCAACGCCTGTTCGGCGCCGGGCTGATCTTGGTGGCGATCCAGATGCTGTTCGAAACCTTCGGCGCGCTCGTCGGCTTCGGCTAAAGGCGCAAGATCAAGGCGTCCGGCGTCGCTTCGATTTTTGAAAGGCGGCCGAGAAAGCTCATGCCGAGCA
>JAJFFL010000107.1 GCA_021776705.1 Alphaproteobacteria bacterium | reverse complement strand
GAAGCCGGGGGCGCGGATCTTGACCCGGTACGGCTTGTTGGTGCCGTCGGCGATCAGGTAGACGCCGAACTCGCCTTTCGGGGCCTCGACCGCGGCGTAGGTCTCGCCTTCGGGGACCCGGAAGCCTTCGGTGTAGAGCTTGAAGTGGTGGATGAGCGCCTCCATCGAGCGCTTCATCTCGGCGCGCCGCGGCGGCGCCGCCTTGCCGCCGGTCTCCAGAACCGGACCGGCGTTCTCGGTCCGCGACAACCACTCCACGCACTGCTTCATGATTTTCGTCGACTCGCGCATCTCGGCGACGCGCACCAGGTAGCGGTCGTAGCAATCGCCGTGCTTGCCGACCGCGATCTGGAACTCGAGCTCGTTGTAGACCTCGTAGGGCTGCGCCCGGCGCAGGTCCCACGCGAGGCCGGAGCCGCGCACCATCACGCCGGTGAAGCCCCAGGCCTGGGCGTCCTTGGCCGAGACCACGCCGATGTCGGCGTTGCGCTGCTTGAAGATGCGGTTGTTGGTGATCAGGCCTTCGATGTCGTCGAGCGCCTTCGGGAAGGCGTCGCACCAGGCGCCGATGTCGTCGATCAGCTTCGGCTCGAGATCCTGATGCACGCCGCCGGGGCGGAAGTAGTGGGCGTGCATCCGGGCCCCGGACGCGCGCTCGTAGAACACCATGAGCTTCTCGCGCTCCTCGAACCCCCACAGCGGCGGCGTCAGCGCGCCGACGTCCATCGCCTGGGTGGTGACGTTGAGCAGGTGCGACAGGATCCGGCCGATCTCGGAATACAGAACCCGCACGTAGGCGGCGCGCTTCGGCACGTCGATCTCGGCGAGCTTTTCGATCGCCAGGCAGAAGGCGTGCTCCTGGTTCATCGGCGCGACGTAGTCGAGCCGGTCGAAGTAGCCGAGGCCTTGGAGATAGGTCTTGTGCTCGAGCAGCTTTTCGGTGCCGCGGTGCAGGAGCCCGATGTGCGGGTCGACGCGCTCGACGACTTCGCCGTCGAGTTCGAGCACCAGCCGCAGGACGCCGTGCGCCGCCGGGTGCTGCGGCCCGAAGTTGAGCGTGAACGGGCGGACGTCGGTTTCAGCCATCGAGGTCTCCGAGCGCGTCGACGAACCGCGCCTGGGCGAACGCCGCGCCGGCGGCGAAGCCGATCATGAACCCCGCCGCGCCGACGAACGCCGCCGCCAGCAAGGCGGTCGGCACGGGGACAAGCGCGGGCGCGTCCCCGGCGTCAGCCCGCGTGTCGGTCGAAGCCGACTCGGGAACGCCGAAAGCGCAACGCCAAGCGTCGAAAGCGCTTTCCCAATAGGGATAAGCGCCCGTCAATCCCCGCCCCGCGGAGCGCGGAAACGCCGCGCCGAACGAGAAGGCGTCTTCGCCGAAATCGCGGCTCACGCGTCGCCCTCCTTGGCTTCGTCGTCGGCTTTCTCATCGCCCGGGATGATGTACTTGGCGCCTTCCCAGGGGCTCAGAAAATCGAAGTCGCGAAACTCCTGCACCAGCTTCACGGGCTCGTAGACGACGCGTTTGCGCTCTTCGTCGTAGCGCACCTCGACGTGGCCCGAGAGCGGAAAGTCTTTGCGCAGCGGATGGCCGTGAAAGCCGTAGTCGGTCAGCAGGCGGCGCAGATCCGGGTGGCCGTCGAACATGATTCCGAACATGTCGAAGGCTTCGCGCTCAAACCAGTCGGCGACCGGAAACAGCGACGACGCCGAGGCGATCGACGCGTCCTCGGCGACCACCGTCTTCACCCGCACGCGCGCGTTCTGTTTCAACGACAGCAGATGGTAGACGACGTCGAAGCGCTGCGCCCGGCCGGGCCGGTCGACGCCGCACAGGTCGATCAGGGTCGAGAACCCGCACGCCGGGTCGTCGCGCAGGAACGTCAAAAGGTCGATGACGCGTTCGCGCGGCGCCTGAATCGTCAGCTCGCCGCGCTCGACCGTCCACGACGACACCGCCGCTTCGATCTGACCGGCGACGTGTTCGCCCAATTCGCGCAAGGCGTCCGACATCTCGACCTTCTCTTCGTTCAACGCTCGATCGAGCCTTCGCGGCGGATCTTCTTTTGCAGCTGCAGGACCCCGTAGACCAAGGCCTCCGCGGTCGGCGGGCAGCCGGGCACGTAGATGTCGACCGGCACCACCCGGTCGCAACCGCGCACCACGGCGTAAGAGTAGTGATAGTAGCCGCCGCCGTTGGCGCACGAGCCCATGGAGATGACGTAGCGCGGGTTCGGCATCTGGTCGTAAACCTTGCGCAACGCCGGGGCCATCTTGTTGGTCAAGGTGCCGGCCACGATCATCACGTCGGACTGGCGCGGGCTGGCGCGCGGCGCGAATCCGAAGCGCTCCAAGTCGTAGCGCGGCATCGACGCCTGCATCATCTCGACCGCGCAGCAGGCGAGGCCGAACGTCATCCACATCAAGGAGCCGGTGCGCGCCCAGGTGATCAGGTCGTCGGCGCCGGCGACCAGAAAGCCCTTGTCGGCGAGCTGATCGGTGACCCCGTCGTGAAACGGGTCGTGCTTGCGCGGGTCGTAACCGGGGACCGAAGACCGCGCCGCGGTCCCGGCCGGGACGATCACGTCGGTCATCGCCTCACTCCCATTCCAGCGCGCCCTTCTTCCACTCGTAAATGAAGCCGATCGTGAGCACGCCCAGGAACACCATCATCGACCAGAACACGAACGCGCCGCCTTCCCCGAGCCGCAGCGCCCACGGAAACAGGAACGCGACCTCGAGGTCGAAAATGATGAACAGAATCGCCACCAGGTAGAACCGGACGTCGAACTTCATCCGCGCGTCGTCGAAGGCGTTGAAGCCGCACTCGTACGTCGAGACCTTTTCCGGGTCCGGGTCGCCGGGCGCGATCAGGTGAGCGGCGAGAAGAAACAGGACGCCGAGTCCGCCGGCGATCCCGAGAAAAATCAGGATCGGCGCGTACTCCAGAAGAAAGGCGTTCATCGGATGCACCTCATCGGCCGCCGGTACTCCCGGGCGACATTGGATCGTCCGGGGCGCGAATCGACGCGACGTCTGCGCGCACCCGTCGCCGCCGGCGCGAACTTAGCCCGCCGTCGCCGCGATGCAACGAAAACCCTCTCGGCCTTTTGATTTCAAGGAAATTGGGGCTGACAACCGGCCCCCGAACGTCAATATCCCGGCCCAACGCCGTTTCGGAGCCATCAATGATTCTCCCCGACGCCCTCGTCCCGCCGTCCGACGCGCGCGCCCGCGTGCGCGCCGCCCACCGCACGGCCGAAACGCCGCTGGTTGAAACTCTGGCCGCCTACGCCGAACTCGACCCCGGCCAAAAATCGCGCGCCGCGGCGACGGCGGCGGATCTGATCCGCCACGTGCGCCAGGAACGCCGGCGTTCTGGCGGCGTCGACGCCTTGATGCAGGAATACGATCTCTCCTCCGAGGAGGGCGTCACGTTGATGTGCCTCGCCGAGGCCCTGCTGCGCATTCCGGACCCGGAGACCATCGACGCCTTCATCGAAGACAAGCTCGGTTCGGCCGACTGGTCGAAGCATCTTGGGGCGTCCGAAAGCCTGTTCGTCAACGCCTCCACTTTCGGCCTGATGATGGCCGGGCGCACGGTCAAGGTCGACGACGAGGCCGGGCCGGCGATGGGACGGCTCGTCAAGCGACTCGGCGAACCGGTGATCCGCGAGGCGGTGCGCCACGCGATGCGCATCCTCGGCCGCCAGTTCGTGATGGGCCGCGACATCGAAGAAGCGCTGAAACGCGCCGAGCCGATGGAGGCGAAAGGCTACCGCTACTCCTACGACATGCTCGGCGAAGCGGCGCGCACGATGGCCGACGCCGACCGCTACTACGAGTCGTACGCGAACGCCCTCAAGGCGGTCGGCGCGGCGGCCAAAGGCCGCGGACCGGTGGCGGCGTCCGGCGTTTCGGTGAAGCTGTCGGCCTTGCACCCGCGCTACGAATTCGGGCAGCGGGACCGGGTGATGGGCGAACTCGCCGGCAAGCTGATCGCGTTGTGCGAAATCGCCCGCGATCAGGACGTCGGCTTGTGCGTCGACGCCGAAGAGGCCGACCGGCTCGACCTGTCGCTCGACGTGATCGAAGCCGCCGCCGCGCACCCGGCGCTCAAGGGCTGGGACGGATTCGGACTCGCGGTGCAGGCCTACCAAAAGCGCGCCTTCGCGGTGGTCGACTGGCTCGAAGACCTCGCCGGACGCACCCGCCGGCGGCTGCTGACGCGGCTGGTCAAGGGCGCCTATTGGGACACCGAGATCAAGCGCGCCCAGGAAGGCGGTCAGCCCGGCTACCCGGTGTTCACGCGCAAGCCCAACACCGACGTTTCCTACCTTGCCTGCGCCCGCAAGCTCCTCGCCGCGGACGCCGCCTTCTACCCTTGCTTCGCGACCCACAACGCCAATTCGCTGGCCGCCGTGCTGGAGCTCGCCGGCAACCGTCGCGACTTCGAATTTCAGCGCCTGCACGGCATGGGAGAACCCTTGTACGAACCGATCGTCGAGGGCGAGGCGTACGGCGTGCCGTGCCGAATCTACGCGCCGGTCGGCGGCCACGAGGACCTGCTCGCCTACCTCGTCCGGCGGCTGTTGGAGAACGGCGCCAACTCGTCGTTCGTCAACCGCATCGCCGACGACGAACTGCCGCTCGACGACATGGTCTCCGACCACGTCGAGCGGGCGCGCGAACTCGGCTTCGCGCCGCATCCGAACATTCCCGAGCCGGCGAACCTGTTCGGCTCCGGCCGCCGAAACAGCGCCGGCCTCGACCTCGCCGACGAGGTGATATTGGCCAATCTCAAGCCGGCCATGGAGACCGCCGACGCGGAGGACTGGCGCGCCGCGCCGATGATCGGCGGCCGCGCCGGCAAGGCCGACGCGCGTCCCGTCACCAGCCCCGCGGACCGGTCGAGGGTCATCGGCCAGGCGGTGCGCGCGTCCGGCGAGGACGCCAAGGAAGCGCTGGGAATCGCCGCCGCCGCCCACGAGGCTTGGGCCTTGCGTCCGGCGACCGAGCGCGCCGACATTCTGCGCCGCGCCGCCGACCTGTTTGAAGAAAACCAGGCGCGGCTGCTGGCCCTGATCGTGCGCGAAGGCGGCCGCACCGTGGCCGACGCCCACCTCGAAGTGCGCGAGGCGGTCGACTTCCTGCGCTACTACGCGCTGCAAGCGGAAATTCACTTCGGCGCGCCGCAGCCGCTGCCCGGGCCGACCGGCGAAACCAACACTTTGCGGTTGGTGGGCCGCGGCCCGATCTTGACTATCGCGCCGTGGAATTTTCCGCTCGCGATTTTCACCGGCCAGACGGCGGCGGCGCTGGCCGCCGGCTGTCCGGCTCTCGCCAAGCCCGCCGACCCGACGATCCTGATCGGCCACGAGGCGATCCGGCTCTTGCGCGCGGCCGGCGTGCCCAAGGAGGTGGTCCATTTTCTTCCCGGCTCGGGCCGCGAGATCGGCGCCGCGCTGCTCACCGACTCGCGGCTCGCCGGCGTCGCGTTCACGGGATCGACGGAAACCGCGCGCACGATCAACCAGACGCTGGCCTCGCGCGATTCGACGATCATTCCCCTGATCGCCGAGACCGGCGGCATCAACGCGATGATCGTCGACTCCACCGCCTTGCCGGAGCAGGTGACGCGCGACGTGCTGGCGTCGGCGTTCCAAAGCTGCGGCCAGCGCTGTTCGGCGTTGCGGCTGCTGTGCGTGCAGGAGGACGTCGCCGACAAGCAGCTCGAAATGATCGCCGGCGCGATGCAGGAGATGCGGATCGGCGACCCGGCGCTGCTGTCGACCGACGTCGGCCCGGTCATCGACGAGCCGTCGCTCGAGATGCTGCGGGCCCACAAAGCGGAGATGGAGACGCGATTCAAGAAAATCGGCGAAACCCCCTTGGGCGACGTCGCCGACGCCGGCCTGTTCTTCCAGCCCTGCGCCTTCGAACTCGACGACATCGCCCAGCTCGGCAAAGAAGTGTTCGGCCCGATCCTGCATGTGGTCCGCTTCAAGGCGAAAGACCTCGACAAGGTCGTCGACCAGATCAACGCCACCCGCTTCGGCTTGACGCTCGGCCTGCATTCGCGCTCCGACAGCCGCATTCGGCGGATCGCCGAGCGCGCTCACGTCGGCAACGTCTACGCCAACCGAAATCAGATCGGGGCCGTGGTCGGGGTGCAGCCGTTCGGCGGCGAAGGGCTGTCCGGCACCGGGCCGAAAGCCGGCGGCCCTCACTACCTCTTGCGGTTCGCCCACGAGCGCACGCTGACCATCGACACCACCGCCTCCGGCGGCAACGCCTCGCTGATGGCGATGGAGACCTGAGCGGGCATTGATTCACCACGCTTAAATCTCGGTAAGCCGCGGCGTCGACGCGGTTTCGCCCCGGTTCCGGCGCCGAGCGGGCGTTGACTGCTCGGCGTTGATTGAACGCTCACTCGGGGACGAACCATGTTGAAAGCCCGCCTCGCCTCGGCCGCCGCGATTGTCGCGCTCGCCGCCGCCGCGCCCGCCCACGCCGGCGCGGACCGCCAATCCAAGCCGGAAATCGAGGTGGTTTTCGCCCTCGACACCACCGGCTCCATGTCGAACCTTATCGACGGCGCGAAAAAGAAGATCTGGTCGATCGCTTCGGAAGTTCTCGAGACCGAGGACCAGGCCGAGATTCGCTTCGGACTCATCGGCTACAGGGACCGCGGCGACCAATACGTCACCATCTCCTACGACCTCACCGACGACATCAACGGCATCTACGGCCATCTCCTGGAATTCCAAGCCGACGGCGGCGGCGACCGGCCGGAAAGCGTCAACCAGGCGCTCAACGAAGCCGTGACGCAGATGTCCTGGTCGACCGGCGAAAACACGCTGCGCCTGGTGTTCCTGGTCGGCGACAGCCCGCCCAACGAGTACCAGGACGACGTCGACTACGACCGCACCGCGGAGCTGGCGCGTCAGCGCGACATCATCTTGAACACCGTGCTCGCCGGCGGCGCCTCCGACACGCGCGCGATTTGGAAAGCGATCGCCCAGCTCGGCGACGGCTCGTTCATGGAGATCCCGCAGGACGGCGGCATGCAAGTGGTCGAAACCCCCTACGACCAGCGCATCGACGATCTGCAGAAGAAGATCAACGCCACGGTCGTGCCGTACGGTGACTTTGAAACGCAAGCCTATCTGACCAACCAGCGCGACGAAGCCGCCGGCGCGTCGGCGAGCGTCAAGTCGGACATGGCCGCCGTGCGGATGAAGGCCGGCAAGCTCAACCGCGTGCTCACCGGCGGCAACGACCTCGTCGAGGACTACGAAGACGGCACGGTCGACCTTGACGCGATCGACGCCTCCGAACTGCCGGAAGGCTACGACGACTCCCGCCGCGGCGAGTTGAAAGCCCTGATCGAGACCAACGTCGCGTCGCGCGCCGCGCTGAACGTCGAAATGGCCGAACTGGTCGAACAGCGCGACGCCTTCATCGGCGCCGAACTCGAACGCCTGTCGGAAGTAGAAGACGAAGACGCCTTCGACCTCAAGGTCGCCGAAACGGTGCGCGCGCAAGCCGCCGACAAGGGCATCGCCTACAAGGACTGAGCCCTCTCAGCCCGACGCCCGCAAGCGCCCGCCGGTTCGCCGGCGGGCGTTTCGCATATCGTCAATAGGGCGCCGCGACCGTCGCCGCGGAAACGAACACCGCGCCCAGCGCCACCGCCACCATGGCGAAACAAAAACTCGATCCGCCGTCCATCTCGCGGTCGGCCGGGTCGTTGAACGCGGCGCGTTCGTCGAACTCGGTGAAGAACGAGTCCATGCGCCGCCGGCATTCTTCGGCGATACGTCCCATGATCGCCTCCCATAGCTGCTGCGCGACGGATCATGGACGGCGAGCGCGGACGCGCATCTCCTTTGTCGCCCGGCGGTTGACCGTTCCCTAGGCCGGCCGGACGCATTTGCGCGGCATTTGAGGCAATTCTCGTGGCGTCACTCGGCCGCGAGGATGCGCGCGATCAGGTCCTCGTCGTCGGGCAGAATGCCGGGCGCCGTCAGCCGCGGCACGAGATCGCGCCAGGCCGGATGCGCCGCGTAGGCCTCGGCGAACAGCGGCAGCGCCGCGTCGACGTCGCCGGTCGCGGCCAGGGTGGCCGCGGTCCAGAACACCATCTCGTGGTTGCCCGGCGCGAGCGCGGAGGCGGCGGAATAGGCCTGCATCGCTTTTTCCATTTCGCCCTCGGTGACGAAGTCGTCGCCGGCCAGCATCAGGTTGTAGGCGCGCGCGAGCGTCAGCAGACGGCGCAATTCGACCAGCGGTTCGGCGGCGTCCTCGACCCGCAGGTCGAAGACGCGGCCGCTCCACGCCGGCGCGGTCCGGTCGCCGGAAACCACCAGCAAGGCCGCCGACTGCATGCCGCGGATGTCGCCGCCCTCGCCTTGGCCGGCTTCCAGCGCCGTCATCATCCGTTCGGCGAGATCGCCGTCCGCGGTCTCGAACGCCGCCGACATGGCCGAACACACGCTGTCGTTCGCCATCAGGTTGGCCTGCACGGAATAGGCGTCGCCCTGCAGATCGCAGGCGTGGACGATCGCGTCCGCGCCGGTGTGCGCGGCGACGTTCCCGTCCGCGTCGACCATGCCGACTTGGCGCACCGAGGTCGCCGTGTCGCTGGCGAGCACGCCGGCGAGCGCCTGCTCGGCGGTCTTGCCGGCGCGCATCATCGCCAGCCCGAGGGGCCCGTAGCGCGGGTCGGTGAACGACTGGGTCGCGACCGCGCCGACGCCGGGCTCGGCCCAGGGCACGCCGGAGCCGACCGAAAACCAGTGCGACTGCACCGCCACGCCGAGCTCGCCGGTGACGGCGTCGCGGGCGACGATGGAGTAAGTGTTGACCGGCCGGCGCGGGACCGGGTCGTCGGCCGCCGCGGCGGCGGTCGCGACCGCCAAAAGTCCCAAC
>JAJFFL010000106.1 GCA_021776705.1 Alphaproteobacteria bacterium | reverse complement strand
GTTTTGGAAGAATACGAACACGCCAAGGCGCGCGGCGCGACAATCCACGCTGAAGTGATCGGCTACGGCCTGTCCGGCGACGCCTACCACATCACGGCGCCGGCGTCGGACGGCGACGGCGGATTCCGGTCAATGCAAGCGGCGCTGAAGGACTCCGGACTCGCGCCTTCGGACATCGACTACATCAACGCCCACGGCACCTCGACGCCGCTTGGCGACGAGATCGAACTCAAGGCGGTTGAGCGCTTGTTCGGTGAGGCGTCCGACGATCTTGTAATGTCGTCGACCAAGTCGGCGATCGGCCACTTGCTTGGCGCCGCGGGCGCCGTGGAGGCGGTGTTCTCGATCCTCGCCATCAAGCACGGCGCGTGCCCACCGACGCTCAACCTGGACAACCCGTCCGTGGAGACCCCGATCAATCTCGCACCGCACAAGCCGGTGGAGAAAAAGGTGAAGGCGGCCCTGTCGAATTCCTTTGGTTTCGGCGGCACCAACGCCTCGGTGGTTCTCAGCGCACCGTCGTGAGCGACCGCCCCGACCCCGCCTCAAGTGGCCGCAAGCCCGCCAAGGGCGACCCCGCCGTCAAGAAAAAGGGCGGCGTGTTCTCAGTCATGGTCAAGACCGCGGTCGCGCTGGCGTTGATCGCGGCCGTCGCAGCCGGCGGCGTTTTCCTCTACGTCAAAACCGAATTTGAGCGGCCGGGACCGACGGCGGAGTCGGCGGACGTCCTGCTGCCGCCGGGATCGGGATTGTCGTCGATCAGCGCCAAGCTCGAAAGCGACGGCTTGATCCGGGACCGTCGCATCTTCCGCGGCGTGATCACCGTGTTGGGCGACGAGCGGGCGCTGAAGGCGGGCGAATACGCCGTTCCTGCGGGCGCGAGCATGCGCGACATTTACGAACTTTTGCGCGCCGGCGACGTGATCGAGTACGCCCTGACGATTCCGGAGGGCCTGACGAGCCGTCAAATCGTCGACCTTATCAGCGGCTCGGATTTGCTGACCGGCGACATCGACGCGATCCCCGCCGAGGGTTCGCTGCTGCCGGAGACTTATCGGATCACCCGCGGCGCTTCCCGCCAAGCGCTGCTCGACCGCATGGCGCGCGCCCAGGACGATGTGATCGCCGAGTTGTGGCCGAACCGGTCCGAAGGCTTGCCGTACGACACGATTGAAGAGGCGATGATCGCCGCATCGATCGTCGAAAAAGAAACCGGGCGCGCCGACGAGCGCGGCAAGGTCGCCGCCGTCGTTCGCAACCGACTCCGGTACCCGATGCGGTTGCAGATGGATTCGACGATCATTTACGGCGAATGGCTGGAGGATCAGAGCCGGCCCCTGAACGTCGAGCCGCTGGGCCCTGAACTGCGCAGCGACGCGAACCCCTACAACACCTACTCCCACGACGGGTTGCCGCCGACGCCGATCGCCAATCCCGGGCGGGACGCGATCGCCGCGACGCTGAACCCGGAACCGACGCCTGAAGGCGAGCGGCCGGTGCTCTATTTCATCGCCAGCTGCGCCGGCGACGGCGCGCACCATTTCACGTCGACCCTGACGGCGCACGAACGCTACCGGGCGGAGTGGCGGCGCTGCCGCAACAGCTTGCGTTCGACAGGGCGGGAGTGACCGCCGTACGGTCCCGCCTTCGCGGTCGAGGAGTCGTGTGATGAGCTTGTCGGGCATGACCGGATTTGGACGCGCCGAGGGCGCGCGTGCGGCGTTGGCCTGGACGTGGGAAGCCAAATCCGTCAACGGGCGCGGTCTCGACGTGCGTTTTCGCGCCCCGTCCGGGTTTGACGCGCTGGAACCCGTCGCGCGGGAGGCGGCCAAGGCGCGGTTCTCCCGCGGGTCGATTCAGCTGAACCTGACGTTGAGCCGGGACGCGGCGGCCGCCGACGTTCGGGTCAATGTGCCGCGGGTCGAGGCCATCCTGGATCAGCTTCAACCGCTGATTGACACCGGCCGTCTGGCGCCGCCGCGCGCCGACGGCTTGCTTGCGGCCCGCGGAGTTCTCGAATCCGAAGATGCGGTCGGCACGGATGACGTCGAGCGAGCGGCTCTGACGGCCGAGATGGGCGAGTCTTTGGCTGAAGCGCTAGACGCCTTGGCCAAGGCGCGCGCCGACGAGGGACGGTCGCTGGCCGCCGTCATGAAGGCGCTGGTCGATGAGATCGCCGCGTTCGTCGTCCATGCGCGCAACACGGCCGGAGCGCGGCCGGAGACGATCCGCGACAAGGTGCGGGCCCAGTTCGCGGAGCTACTCGCCGGCGACCTGCCGGAGGAGCGCTTGGCGGTCGAAGCCGCGGCGCTGGCCGTGAAGGCTGACGTGCGCGAGGAACTCGACAGGCTGGACGCGCACGTGGCGTCGGCAAAAACCCTGCTGAACGCCAAGGGACCGGTTGGACGAAAACTCGATTTTTTGACCCAAGAATTCATGCGCGAGGCCAATACGCTGTGTTCGAAATCCGGCGACTTGGCGCTGACGAACACGGGACTCGCTCTAAAAGCGGCCGTCGATCGATTTCGCGAGCAGGTGCAGAATGTCGAGTGAGGACGGTCGCCGCCGCGGCCTGTTGTTTGTGATTTCCAGCCCGTCCGGCGCCGGCAAGACGACGCTGTCCAACCGACTGCGCCAAAACCACGACGACCTCGAATTGTCGATCTCGGCGACGACGCGGCCGCCGCGTCCGGGCGAAGTCGACGGCGTCGACTATTTCTTCATGACCGAGGACGACTTCAAGAAGCACGCGCGGCGCGACTATTTCTACGAATGGGCGAAAGTGCACGGCCACCGCTACGGAACGCCGCGGACTCCGGTTCTTGAAACCTTGGCCACCGGACGCGACGTGCTTCTCGACATCGATTGGCAAGGGGCCCAGCAACTCCTGCTCGAACGCGACAGCGACGTCGTTAGCGTGTTCATCCTGCCGCCGTCGATGCGTGAACTGGAAATGCGGCTGCGCAAGCGCGCGCAAGACTCCGAAGACGTGATCCAGTCTCGTCTGACCGGGGCCTGGAAAGAGATCACGCACTGGGCCGAATACCACTATGTTCTCGTCAACGAGGACGTGGACCGCACGGCGGCTGACCTTGAGAGCATTTTGCGCGCCGAACGCCTGTCGCGGGTGCGTCAGCCCTGGCTCTCCGACTTCGTCCGCAAGCTCAACCCCGAGCGTTAGACTTGCGCCACGCCGTCGCCAGAGCCGCGAAGCGCTCCGGCGGCACGGTTTCCGGCCGTGCGTCCGAGGCCACGCCCGCGGCCACGATCAACGCTTCGGCGTCGCCGAGAGATTTCAAGCTTCGCCGCAACATTTTGCGCCGCTGGCTGAACGCGGCGTGAGTCACCGTGGCGAGGGCGGTCACGTCGGCGAACGCGTCCTGCCGGGGGGTTAAGCGCACGACGGCGGATTCGACCTTCGGCGGCGGCGTGAAAGCGCGCGCCGGCAGGTCAAACACGATTTCGGCGTGGGCGCGCAACGACGTGATCACCGCCAGACGGCCGTAGGCGTCGTCCGCAGGCGTCGCCGTGATGCGCTCGGCGACCTCTTTCTGGAACATCAAGACCAGGGTCGACCACCAAGGGTCGCACGTCAGCCACTTGAGCAACAGCGCGGTGCCGATGTTGTAGGGCAGGTTGGCGGCGACGACGACGTCGCGCCCGCCGCCGTGCTCCTGAATCAGACGCCGTTCATCGATTTCCAGCGCGTCGGCTTCGAGAATGACAAGGCGCTCGTCGGCGCAGGCGGCGATGTCGGCGAGCGCTGGGGCGCACCGTGGATCCTTTTCCACGGCGATCACCTTGGCGGCGCCTGCCTTCAACAGCGACCGCGTCAGGGCGCCGGGGCCGGGCCCAATCTCAAGCACGGTGCGCTGGTTCAATGGGCCGGCGCAGCGGGCGATCTTGTCGGTGAGGTTGAGGTCGAAAAGGAAATGCTGCCCGAGCCCTTTGCGGGCGGCGAGTCCATGCGCGGCGACCACGTCGCGCAGCGGCGGCAGATCGTCGAGGCTCACGCGGCGGCCCGGCGCCGTGCGACAGCGTCCGCCAGCCGCAAGGCGGCGATCAGGCTGTCGGCGCGGGCCAGCCCTTTGCCGGCGATGTTGAAGGCGGTTCCGTGATCCGGCGACGTGCGCACGATCGGCAAACCCAGGGTGACATTGACGGCGCCGTGGAAATCAAGGGTCTTGATCGGGATCAACCCTTGGTCGTGGTACATGGCGACGACGGCGTCGTAGCCGGCGCGCGCGTCGGCGTGAAACAGCGTGTCGGCGGGGCGGGCGTCGGAGATATCTATTCCTTCCGCGCGCAACGCGGCGGCCGCCGGATTGACGATTTCAATTTCTTCACGCCCGAAGGCGCCGCCTTCGCCGGCATGGGGGTTGAGGCCGCAAAGAGCGATTCGCGGCTGCGCCACGCCGAAATCGCGGCGAAGCGCGTCGGCCAGGACGCGGGCCACGTGAGCGATGCGCTCCACCGTCAGGACTTTCGAAACCGCCGACAAGGGCTCATGGACGGTTGCGAGCGCGACTTTCAAGTCCTTGGCCGCGAGCATCATCACCGGGCCGCGGGCGCCGTCGTACGCCAATCCCGCCGTGCGCCGAGCGAGGTGCTCCGTGTGCCCCGGCGACTCGAACCCTGCGGCGTGCAGGACGTCTTTGGCGACAGGGTTGGTGACCAGAGCGGCGGCTTGGCCGTCGGCGCAGAGGTCCACGCCGGCGTCGATCGAGGCGATGACCCCGGCGGCGTTGCCGACGTCGGGGCGCCCCGGCACGGCCGGACAAGCCAAGGATCGGGCGAGCACGGGCAGCGCTTTTGAAAAAATTTGGAAGGCGTCGGACGCCGATTCGACGACTTTGGCGGTTGGGCCGTAAAGCGAAGGATCGCCGACAACGAAAAACGCCGGCCCCGCAACCTGGAGCGCCCGCCACGCCGAGATCGTGATTTCAGGGCCGACGCCGGCCGGATCGCCCTGGGTGAGGGCGAGGGGCGCGGTCACGGCGGTCTCAGCGCGCCCGTGTTTCGATCGTCGCCTCGCGGCGCAGATCGCGAAGGTAGCGACGCGACAATTGGACGAGCTGCTGATTGAGCAGATTGTCTTCGACTTGTTGGCGCGAGGGGGCGCCGGCCGCGGAGTCGCGCTCCCGTCCGCACAACACGATCAACAAGGCTCCGGCCGGCGATTGGATGGGCTCAGACGCTTCGCCGATGTCCAGCGGCGCAATGGCGTCGCGAAACGCCGGCGCCAGGTCGCCCGGGGACACGCCCGGCAGATCGGCGGTCAGGACGCCGTCAAGTCCCGCCGTGGCGGCGTCGACCGAGTCGCAGCCTTGAATTCGCGAGGTGATGTCGCGCAACGACTGCACGGCGGCGGCCGCGGCGGATGCGCCGGCGTCGGCGGCGACCGGCAGCAGAACCTGCTTTAAGGTCACTTTCGTCGGATCGGCGGCGGCGCGGCGGTCGCGGAGCGCCAAGATCGTGACGCCGTTCGCGGTCTGGATCGGGGCGACTTGGCCGACCTGCATCTCGGCCACGGCTGCTTCGATTTCGGTTCGCATTTCACCGGCCCGAACCCATCCGAGATCGCCGCCGTTGGCTCCGGTCGGCGACGCGGAATACTGCCGCGCGATCGCCGGAAACGGCGCCCCTTGGGACAGTTGGGTGAACACCGTGTTGATCAGCTGATCGGCCTGTTCATCCGTGGCTTGGAGTGGAATCTCAAGCACGATCTCCGACAACAGGTATTGTGGTTTGGACGAGGACTCGGAGATACGGCGAAGGGCCTCGTCGATCTGGTCGTCGCTGACGCGCACCCGCGAACCGTACCGGCCGTTGACCAAGATCCGCCACGCGATCTCGGCGCGCAGCTGATCTTCCAAGGTCGTCACATCGATGCCGGCGCGGGCCAGATTGGAGGAGATGCTGTCGACGGAGATATTGTTCTGCCGGGCGAGGTCGGCAAGCGCGTCGTTGATTTCCGCTTCCGAGACCTCGACCTCGAACCGCTCGGCCTCTTGAAGCTGAATCTGCTCTTCGATCAGCGAATTCAGCGCTTGGGCTTGAATCCGGCGCAGCAACTCCTCGTCAGGCTGAACCCCGCTGGTTGAAAGGATTAGTCGCATCCGCTGCTGCACGTCGAACGTCGATATCGGATCGTCGTTGACGATGGCGGCGATGCCTTCAACGGCCTGTCCGGCCGATGGAACGGCGACGGTCAGGGCCGCGACGGCGGCGAATACGGAAGAGAACACGCGGCGGAGTATCATCGGCGTCGCGACACAGCTCATTGATTTCTCGAACGTTTCGTTCAGGCCGGCGAACAGATCGACCTGTCGCCCGCTACCATATTCATCATTCGTTGCGGTGCAATGGTCGAAAGCGGTGGATCATCGACCTTGGCCGAACGAGCCGATGGTGGCGAGGGTGAACTGGATGCGGAAAGAATCCCCCGAACCGATCGCCCGGTCGCGGGTCCCGTCGCGCTTGTAAATCAATTCGAGGCGCGAACATTCGTCGTCAAAAACCAGCCCGACGACGGCGGTGCGCGTTTCGTCGAGCTCCAGATCGCGTGTGGTTTGGTAGTAAGCGCCCCAGTGCCGGGTGAACTCAAGACCGGCCCACAACGACAGCTCTTCCTTCGGCCGGCCGGACGCCAGCGATTCGTTGAATTTGAGATACTTGCCGCGAAGTTCGGCGCGCCCGAAATCCATCCCGGCGCCGACGTCCAGGCGCTCGACGTCCATGTCGCTTTCGTCCAGGCGGAAACGCGCGGTGACGAACTTTGACGAGTCCCAAGCGAATCTCGCCGCGCCGACGATGTCGGATTGGTCGTCGTCGAGACCGGACGACGAGCTGAAGTTGATCGCGTCTTCGGCGCGGTAACTTTGGCCCAAGAACAAGCTGGCTTCGCCGCCGGCTTCACCCCACCGCGCGGTGGCGCGGCCGCCGACGGTCGCCCGCGGCCCGTCTTCCCAGATGTCGTATCCGGGTGAACGGTTGGGCGAGAAGAGATTGGCCTCGTCCAAATCGAACGCGAGGCTGTCTTCATTGGGTATGCGCGTGTCGTTGCCGCCGTAGGGGGCGATCACGACGCTGGCGATCGGTTCAAGAATAACGTCGAACGCGCCGGCCTGGCGGCCCAGCGGCCAGGAAAGGTCGGCGCCGAAATACCCAAGTTCGCGCGTGAACACGTCGTCGGCTTCACCACCGCCGGTGAGCGGCACGTCCGACACGTCGTAGATGTCGGCGCGCACAAGCGCGAAGGGTTCGGTGACGACGCCGGCGTCGGACACGAATCGCCGCCGCCAATCCGCTTCCAGCGTCACGCGTCGGCTGTCGGATCCTTCCTTGCGGTCGAGAAACGCCGTCGAGCCGCGCGCTTCGATCCGACCGCCGAGAACCGGAGGCCTCAAGACGCGGCGAATTTCGCTGTACGGGAGCACCAGGGGAAACTGGTCGTCTTCGTCGCCGGCGCGCAAGCCCTGAACCACGAAACCGGCCGCCGAGGCGTAGAAGTCCTCGTCTTGGCCGGTCACAAAGAGCTGCGACAACAAGCGGTTGTTGCTGCGGCTGAAGAGGCCGCGGCGCTTGTCTTGATCGTCGATTTCGTAGCGTCGAAAGTACAGGTCGTCGCTGACGCGTTCGACGCCGAACCCCCAGCGCCAATCGTCGGTGATTGCAAACAAGCCTTCGCCGAAAATGTGGCCGCGGTACTTGTCCTCTCCGAACTTGAGGCCGTCGTCGTCGAACTCCTGTTCGTGCGTCAAGCTGCCCTGGATGATCGTCGATCCCGAGAAAAACCGCTTGCGGTGCTCGTACGACACCAAGGGGTTGGCGTCCGACATGATGCGGGGGGCGAGAGTCAAATCCTGATGCGGCGAAATCGCCCAATAGTAGGGCTGCTCGTAGAAAGTGCCCGTCCGGGTGCTCTCCCCGAGGGCCGGAAGCAACAGGCCCGACCGACGCGGAGCAGACGGGTCGGCGTGGGCGAAGAACGGCGCGTAGAGCACCGGCACGCCTTTGATCTCCAAAACCGCGTCGCGGTAGTAGATCATCTGCTCTTCTTGGTCTTGCACGACGCGGCGGGCGCGCAGCCTCCACGTCGGGCGTCCGGCGACGCCTTTCTCTTCTTCGCAAGAGTCGCAGACGGTGTAGAACGCGCGCCGCAATTCCGTCTTGTCGTCGCGTCGGATGACGTAGGAAGCGGCGAGTTTTCCGTCGTTCGCCAGTCGAGCGGCGAAGCCTTGGATAAATCCCTGCTTGAGATCGTCGGTCAGGGAGGCTTCGTCGGCGAAGGTGACGGTCCCGTCTTCTTCCAGGATCGTGATCCCGCCGACCGCCTCGATACGCTTTTCGCTTTCGTAGTAGCGCACTTCCTGCGCCCGCAGGATACGGCCGCCGTAGCGCGCCTCGACGTTGCCGCGCGCCACATAAGCCCCGAGATCCGGATCGTCGACGATCTCATCGGCTTCGAGGTAGACGCGGCCTTGTTGGAAGGGGTCGGAACCGCTCGGCGTGTCCTGCCCGAACGCCGGTGTTGCGGCGACCAGCCAGCCGGCCGCGAGCGCCGCCATCGCCGGCGTAAATCTCGTCTGGAGCCGGCGCATGGCCGCCATGGGCGATCCCCCCAACGAATCTGACCCCCTGGTCCCCTCGATCGTTACCCGGCGGGCCCGGCGGCGTCCAGTTGTCAGGGCTCCGGATTCAGCCGTCTTCGACAGTTGAGACGACAAAGAGGCCTCCGAGCAACGCAATCGTGGAGGCCGTCCAGGCGGCGAGCGGTATCGGAAGCACGCCGGTGCGCCCCAAGGCGGCGAGAAAATTCTCGCTGAAGAACAGGCCGAAACCCACAAGAGCCCCAATGATGGCGAGTTGAAATGCGCCGCCGCGCCGCGCCAAGCGCAACGACGCCGCGGCCGCCACCACGGTCATGGCGGCCAGGGTCAGCGGAGTCGCCAACAAGCGGTGCCAACGCAATTCGTACGGGCCGGCGGCGAAACCGGCTTCCCGCAGCAACGCGGCCTGCCGGCGCAAGTCCCAAAAACTTAGAGATTGGGGCGCGCCGAACCGTTCCAGGAGGCGGTCCGGATCGAGTTCTGTCGGAATCGCGAGCGAGGCGTGAAACACCGGTTCGGTGTCCGGTTCCGATTCCCAAGCGTTAGAGAGCTGCCAGAACCCGCCGCGCAGGACCGCTTGTTCCGCGTCGAGACGGCGTTGAAACGTTGCGCGATTTTCGGGGTCGAGTTCGTAGACGTACAAGGTTACGCCGTCGAGCCGACGCCCGCCCGAGAGGGCCGCGCGCGCCCGAATCACCAGTTGCCCGTCGCTGCGGGATTCGCGCAGCCAGACGCCTTCCTCCGAAATGTCGCCGCCTGTGTCGCCGCCGTTTTCGAGCGCGTTGCGCTGTCGTTCAAACTCCGCGTTCAGTCGCGACGCCGCCGGATTGATCGCCACGGCGGCGAGAACGCCGAACCCGACCGCGAGAATCAGCGCCGGCGTCAGGAACTTCCACGCCGACATTCCCGAAGCGCGCATCACCACCAATTCGCTGCGCCGGTTGAGACGAAACATCGACCACATGACACCGAACAAAAAGATGAACGGCAAGGTGGTTTCAATCAGCATCGGCGCCCGCATGAGGGCGAACGCCCCGAGGAGCACCGGAGAAGCGCCGACGCGGGTGCCGATGGTGCGCGTGAGCTCGACGAAATCGACGAGCACGACCATCGCCAATATCACCGACAACGCCAAAGCGACGCCAAGCAATGTTTGGAAAAAGACGTAGCGGCTGAGGACCGACCCAATCATGCCGAGGCTCCGGCCGGCGTTGGCCCGGTCGATGCGCGCGCCCGTTTCAACGGTCGTCCGAAAAGTACCGCCGAGGCGAACCAGGCCGCACCCAGCGGAACCATGTATTGCAGCACGTTCAAGGACGAAAACTCGGCGCACAGCGATTGGATCGAGAACCCAAGCAGGCGCACGAACAGCGCCGCCACGGCGCCGATGGCGATCCGTTTCGCGTAGCCGATACGAGAAAACTCCCCCCCGAGCAGACTCGCGAGGGCGATCAGCGCGAAAGCCAGATTGTAAAACGGACCGGAGAGGCGGTAATGGCCTTCCGCGAGAAGGTCAGACCGGTGCCGCCAATCCCACAGGTCGTTGGGGTTTGGAAACAAAAGCTCATGCAGGTAGCGGTCCGACAGCTTGTAGAACAACGACGTCGGCGTATCGATCACCGCGGACAAGATGAACGGGTAGCTGTCAAATTTTAGAAACGACAGCGAGTGATTGGGCTCGAGCGATTGAATCGAACCTTCGGTCATCACCAACGCCGGCTCTCCGCGAATTTCCGTGAACAATCCGGTTTTCGCCATGTAGGTGACCGCGCGCGCTTCTTCGCGACCGTCTTCGATCAAAAGGTCCAACAAACGCCCGGAGCGGTCGATCTCCTTGGTGTAGATCGTCAGGCCGTCGACCGGGGTGCGAAATTGACCTGGACGCACGAGCTTCGCCGCCAGATCGCCGCGCACCTCGTAGAGTTTTTCGCGCATGTAGCGGAACGACGACGGCTGGCCCCACAAGTTGATCGCCAAATTGGCCACAAGCACGGCCACTGCGATCTGCAGCACGGGCTTCGCAATCGTCCAGCGATCCATGCCGGCGGCGGCGCAGACCACGAGCTCGGAATCATTTTGCAGTCGGTTCACCGAATAGATCGCCGCTACGAACAACGCCAACGGCAGCACCAACGCCAACAGCTGCGGCAACGCGAGGATCGTGATCTCCAGATAGGTCAAAACGCTTTGGCGCTGGTCGATGATCAGATCGAGCGTGGCGACGCTTTGGGTGAGCAACGCAAGGAATCCGAGCGCGGCCACGGACGCCGCCAGCGGCCAGAATGTCGCGCGAAGAATGTAACGGTGCAGCACGTACCGGTCCCGA
>JAJFFL010000105.1 GCA_021776705.1 Alphaproteobacteria bacterium | reverse complement strand
GCGGCTGATCTACACCGCGCCGCTGGAGTTTTTCTTCGTCAAGATCAAGGTCGCACTGTTCGGCGCGATCATCCTTGCGTTCCCGGTGATCGCGCTGCAGACCTACCGCTTCGTCGCGCCGGGGCTGTACAAAAACGAGCGCCACGCCTTCCTGCCGTACCTGATCGCCAGCCCTATCCTGTTCGCGCTTGGCGGGGCGCTGGTGCACTTTTTCGTGCTGCCGTTCGTGATGGCGTTCGCTCTCGGCCAGCAGCAGGCCGCCGAGGCCGGGCGCGCCGCGATCGAGTTGCTGCCGCGGGTGTCGGACTACCTCAGCCTGGTGACGACGCTGATACTGGCGTTCGGTTTTTCGTTTCAGCTGCCGGTCGTCTTGACGCTGCTGGCGCGTGTCGGAATCGTGACCTCAGAGCAGCTCGGCCGCTGGCGGCGCTACGCGGTCGTCGCCATCTTCGCCTTCGCCATGTTCGTCACGCCGCCGGATCCGCTGAGCCAGATCGGCCTCGGGATCGCGGTGTATCTCCTCTACGAGATCTCGATCTGGTGCGCGCGCCTGATCGAAAAGCGTCGCGACGAGGATGAGGCGGCGGCGGACGCCTAGTAGTCGCGCCCGCCGTACACATCCATTTGAAAGCCGAGTTCGGCGAAGGTGAGCTCGTCTTTGGCCTGTTCATGGGTGTGGACGCCGTCGACGCGCAGCAACAGCAGCGCGCGATCTTCTTCGTCCCCGCCGGGGAATGAAAACGGGTCCGGTTGCGCGTCGTTTTCTTCCGCCCATTTCGCGGCCGCGGCGGCGAGGAACTCACGGATCACGGCTGGCTCGCCGGCGCGAATTTCGGAACCGCCGTAGTCGCCGGGGACCGCGTCGAGTCCGTCGTATTGCGCGACCAGCGTCGCGTAAGCCTCGTCGCTGGGGCGCGGCAGAACGACGATCGAATTGTGTTGGATCACGGCCGTGGCGACGATGTATTCCGGCTCGTTCGGGCCGGCGGACGTGTCCGGGTCGCGCAGCTGAATGGCGTGGTACGGCGGCGCAAGAGCTGCGATTTCGGCCCACGGGATTTCGGTTCCGAACAGGCCGTGGTTTTCGATCCGATGGCGTTCCTCGTCGGCGTCCCACGTCACGCGCAGGCAGGAGTCGCGCAAGACGATCGCGTCTTCGCGGTCGTCGACCAGGCAGTACATGCCGTTGCCGACCACCTGGTTTCGCAGCTCCGCGTCGCCGACGATGTCGATGTCGGACTCGGCGGTCCAGCAGCCCCCGAGAACAAGGGCGGCGGCGACGGCGCTCGATGCGAGCAAGCGTTTCATGGCGAATCCCCGTTTTCTGTCTTGTTGAGCGAAAGCCTCATCCCAGGATGCGGCGGAACCGGGGCGGGCCGGCGCCGAAGGGCGCCCGGCGACGATGGGCGATGATCAAGATCAACGACACGCTGTCGATCCACGACGACGAACTTGACGAGCGCTTCGTCCGCGCCTCGGGGCCCGGCGGGCAGAACGTCAACAAGGTCGAGACCGCGGTGCAGCTCAGATTCGACGTGCGCGCGTCGGCGTCCTTGCCGGGCGACGTGAAGGCGCGGCTCAAGACCCTCGCGGGCCGGCGGATGACCAAGGACGGCGTCCTGGTGATCACGGCGCAGCGTTTCCGAACCCAGGAACGCAACCGTGCCGACGCCGTCGACCGGCTGACGGCGCTGGTGCGCCGCGCCGCCGAGCGTCCACGGCCGCGCAAGAAAACCCGGCCGTCCAAGGCGGCCAAGGCGCGCCGCACCGACGCCAAGACGAAACGCGGCGTGGTCAAGCGCCGGCGCGCCGCGCCCAAGGTCGACGACTGAGCCGGCGAAATCCCTCTTGCTGGCCGAAAAACCCGGGCGTAACGGAGTCGCGCGCCGCCGCGATTTCGGCGCCGGGGACACCGTTCAGGGGACATTGAGATGACGCGACTGATCTGCACCGCCGCCGTCGCCGCGATCGTGGCCGGCTGCTCCCAATCCGCCGACACCGCCGCCCAAGCCGCCGCCGAACCGACTCGCGAAGCGCGGATCGAGCACGGCCGCTACCTGGTGAATCAGGTCGGCATGTGCATCGACTGCCATACGCCGCGACTGGAGACCGGAGAGCTCGACCCGGAACGGTGGCTGCAGGGCGCGACGCTCGACTTCGCGCCGACGGTCGAGATGCCGGTGTGGGCCGACGTGTCGCCGGCGCTGGCCGGCGCGCTGGCGGGCTACACCGAGGACGAGCTGGTGGCGTTTCTCGTCGCCGGCGCGGTGCGCGCCGACGGCACGCGTCCGCGGCCGCCGATGCCGCCGTACAAGCTGAATGAAGATGACGCCCGGGCCGTCGCGGCCTATCTCGCGAGCCTGCCGGCGGAATAAGGTCGACCCGGTAGCCCCGGGGCGCGGGCCGCGTTATAGGGCGCGTCTCGCAATCCGGGGCTTGGGGCCATGCACGACATCAAGGCGGTTCGCGACGATCCCGACGGGTTCGACGCCGGCGTGAAAACCCGCGGGCTGGGCCCGCAGGCGAAAACCCTGCTCGACCTCGACGCGCGGGTGCGCGCCGCCGTCACCGCGAAGCAGGCGGCGGAGACCGAGCGCAACGCGCTGTCGAAGCAGATCGGCCAGGCCAAGGCCAAAGGCGACGAGGCGGAGTTCGCGCGGCTGCGCGGCGAGGTGGCGCGTCTGAAGGACGTCATGGAGGCGGAGGGCGCGACCGAGAACGCGGCGCGCGCCGACCTCGACGCCCGCTTGGCCGGCCTCCCCAATTTGCCGCTCGCCGACGTGCCCGAAGGCGCCGACGAGGCGGCCAACGTCGAGGTCCGGACCTGGGGCGACCCGACGAAGCTCGGCTTCGAACCAAAGGACCACGTGGCGCTCGGCGAGGGCCTGGGGCTGATGGACTTCGAGGCCGCCGCGGCGATGTCCGGTTCGCGCTTCGTGGTCCTCAAAGGCGCGCTCGCCAGGATGGAGCGCGCGCTCGCCCAGTTCATGCTCGACCTGCAGACCGAGGAGCACGGCTACCAGGAGGTCAATCCGCCGTTCCTGGTGCGCGACCACGCGATGTTCGGCACCGGGCAGCTGCCGAAATTCGTCGACGACCAGTTCACCGCCGCGCGGACGCTGAGCCGGCAGGACCTGCTGGTCGGCGCGCTCGAACAATTCGACGTCGAATTCGAACGCCGGACGGCGGCGGGCGAGGCCGTCAAGCCGACCGAATTGATGAACGAGCTGCTCGAGACCGCGCCGGTTCGCGAAGACTTCTGGCTGGTTCCAACGGCCGAAGTGCCGCTGACGAATTTGGTGCGCGAGCAGATCGTCGACGACGCCTCGCTGCCGCGCCGCTACGTCGCCTGGACGCCGTGCTTTCGCGCCGAGGCCGGCGCCGCCGGGCGCGACACCCGCGGCATGATCCGCATGCACCAGTTCCACAAGGTCGAACTGGTCTCGATCACCAAGCCGGAGGACTCCGACGCTGAGCTCGAGCGCATGACCGGCTGCGCTGAGGAGATCCTCAAGCGGCTTGAGATCCCCTACCGGGTGATGCTGCTGTCGACCGGCGACATGGGCTTCGGCGCGCGCAAGACCTACGACCTCGAGGTCTGGCTGCCGTCGCAGGACACCTACCGCGAAATCTCATCGTGCTCGACCTGCGGCGACTTCCAGGCGCGGCGCATGAACGCCCGCTTCCGCCGCGACGGCGAAAAGCGGCCCGAGTTCGTCCACACGCTGAACGGCTCCGGCGTCGCCGTCGGGCGCGCCCTCGTCGCGGTGCTCGAGAACTACCAGAACGAAGACGGTTCGATCCGGGTGCCGGAGGCGCTGCGGCCCTACATGGGCGGGCGGGAGATCGTCGCGCCCTAGAACAGCGCCGTCGCCCGGTGGATCGCAACCGACCCGGACGCGGACGCGCCGTCCTCCGGCGTGACGTCGACCCGCGCGGCGACCGCGGCGACGCAGCCGCCGGGCGCGACCGTCAGCACGACGGAGCGTGGGGCCACAGGGTCGCCGAAGTCGGTGGCGGTCTTGAAGGTCGCGGTCAGGGGCCGGACGTCGTTTTCCGCGCACACCACGATCAGGGCGTTGCCGGCCGCTCCGGCCCCGGACAGGTCGACGATCGTGTGCGTCGCGTCGCGCGGCGCCGAAAAGTCGAACGACGCCACCAGCGGCGAGGCCGCGGCGTGCGCGTCTTGGGCGAGCGCCGGCGCGGCGGCGAGGGCCGCGACGGCGGCGGTCAGAACGATGGCGTGCATGCTGGTTCTCCCCAATTGATGCGTCAAATTCGTCGCCGCCATTTTGCGCGATCGGCGGCCGCGGAGTCTCGCGATTTCCAACAGGCGCCCCGTTACCGCCGCTTGCATTCCGACCCGGCCCGCGCCATGACGCGGCGATGATCCCCGACAACCCCCGTATTCTCTTGTCGAACGACGACGGCGTCGCCGCCGAGGGCTTGGCGGTGCTTGAAGAGATCGCCAAAGAACTCTCCGACGACGTCTGGGTCGTGGCCCCGGAGGCCGAGCAATCGGGGGCGTCGCGCAAGATGTCGCTGACCGAGCCGGTGATGGTCAGCCGCCACGGCGAACGCACCTGGTCGGTGCGCGGCACGCCGTCGGACGCCGCCTTTTTGGGGATTCACGACATCGTCCCGGGCAAGAAGCCGGACCTGGTGTTGTCGGGGGTGAACCGCGGGCAGAACCTCGCCGAGGACGTCAGCGTCTCCGGCACCGTTGCGGCGGCGGCCCAGGCGATGCAGCTCGGGGTGCCGGCGATCGCCTTGTCGCAAACCCTGATGGGCTCCTACGACCGTGACCGGCCGCCGTTCGAGGTCGCCCGCGCCCATGCGCCGGGGCTGATCCGCCGTCTCTGCCGGACCGGCTGGCCGCCCGAAGTCGTTCTCAACATCAACTTTCCGGACGTCGAGATCGACGCCGTCAACGGCGTGCTCGTGACCCGCCAGGGCCGGCGCGACCAGTGGCGGCTGCACGCCGAACGGCGCGAAGACCTGCGCGGCCGCAACTACTATTGGATCGGGTTCACGGGCAAGCTCTCCAACCCCAGCGACGGCGACGACCTGCACGCGATCTACAACGGGTCGATCTCCGTGACGCCCCTGCACCTCGATCTCACCCACGAAGCGACGCGCGCCCGTCTCGCCGACGCCCTCGCCGTCGAAGCCACCGAGTGATCGCGCGGCCGGATCCGGCCAAGTACCGGTTCGTGATGCGCCTGCGCGACATCGGGATCACCGACAGCCGCGTGCTCGCCGCGGTGGAGACGACGCCGCGCGAAGCGTTCCTGCCCGATGCGCTGAAGGATCTCGCCTACGCCGACCGGCCGCTGCCGATCGCCGAAGGGCAGACGATCTCGCAGCCGTCGCTGGTCGCCATCATGACGCAAGCGCTGGAACTCGCGCCCGAGCACAAGGCGCTCGAGATCGGGACCGGCTCGGGCTATCAGACCGCGATCCTCGCCAAGCTCGCCCGGCGGGTGTTCACGATCGAACGCTGGCCGGCGCTGTTCGAATCGGCGCGCGAGACGCTCGCGGCGCTGGGAATCGCCAACGTCGCGTTCCGCCTCGCCGACGGCTACGAGGGCTGGATCGAAGCCGCGCCGTTCGACCGTATTCTGGTCACCGCGGCGACGCCGGAGCGCCCGGACGCCTTGATCGGGTCGTTGAAACTCGGCGGGGTCATGGTCGCCCCGGTCGGCGACCGCGGCGGCCAGATGCTGATGCGCTACCGGCGGACCGCCGAAGGGACGGTGGAGGAGGCGCTGACCGCGGTGCGATTCGTGCCGATGCTGCCGGGACTCGGCAAGAGCGATTGAGCGCGCCGCCGCAACGCGCCAGACTGGCCCCATGACTTCGCGCCTGATTCTTTTCGGATGCGCCCTGACGATCGCCGGCTGCGCGGCGAGCCCGCCCGCGCCGGTCGAGCACCGTGGGCTTCCCGGCGCGTCGGCCGCCGTCGCCGCGCCGCCGCCGCGCGCCGCCCCGGCCGCCGCGGAGCTCGAGTCCGACGGCCCGCTGACGCTTGAACCGGCGTCCGCCCGCGTCGACACGCCGCCGCCCGAGGTCGACATCGCCGCCGCGCGCGCCGCGCCCGTGCCGGGGCTCGAGGGCCGGCCGGCGTCGGTTCAAGTGCGGCGCGGCGACACCCTCTACAGCCTGTCGGAGACCTACATGGTCTCGCTGCGCGACCTGATCGACGCCAACAAGCTCGACGCGCCGTTCGGGCTCGACACCGGACAAACCTTGAAGCTGCCGCCGCCGAACACCTACGCG
>JAJFFL010000104.1 GCA_021776705.1 Alphaproteobacteria bacterium | reverse complement strand
CGGCGCCGCGATCGCCGCCGCGTCCGGTTCGAGAATGATCCGGTCGTTGGCGTAGTCGACGATCATGCGGAAGCGCTTGAACACGTCGGTTCCCAGATTGGCCTGATGGCGCGTCGTGTCGAACGCGCCTTCGGCGTCGCGCGGCAAGCTGACCGGCACGTCGCGGAAGCTGAAGCCGCCGAACGTGAACGACGTCAGCGTCCCGACGCCGTCGACGGACGATCCCCCGACCCCGCCGCTCAAGCTGTCGGAGGTCGAACGTCCGACGAACAGCCCGCGCTCTTCGACGTAGGACTCGAACAAGGTCAACGCCGAGCCCTGGCCGACGTCGAATCCGGCGCGGATCGGCGCGCCGCCCTCGACGGTGACGTCGACGACCCGCAGACCGTCGAAAGCCGTCACCGGGGTCTCGGCCCCGTCGCCGTCGTAGACCCAGGCGTCCGGATTGTGAAACGCGATGCGGCGGTTCGGGTAATCGATATCGACAACGGTTTCGTTGAACACTTCTTTGCCGAGGATCACCGGCAGCGGTCGGCCCAACAACCGGCGGCCGACGGCGTCGAGGTCGATGATCACGACGGTCATGTCGCGGATTTCGAGACCGCCGACGTTGAGCGTGACGCCGGTGGCGAGCTGCGCCTGGGCCGTGCCGCCGGTTCCTTGGGCGGCCAGGTCGCCGGAACCGATGACGCCCGCCGCCGCCGCCACATCGTCGTCCAGCACGGTGAGTTCGGCCCCTGAATCCAGGATCGCCTCGGTCGCGAGGCCGTTGACGGTGGCGGGCAGATAAAGCCGCTGGTCGCGGTAGAACTCAAACGGAATCCAGCCGGTCGAATCGCCGCCGCCGGCGATGACGACGCGGTCGCCGGCGTCGGGCCGGGCGAACACGGCGTCGTCGATCGGCGCGTCGAGTTCGTGGACGGTCCAACGGATCACGGAGTCGCCGGCGCCGTCGTCGTGCGTCTCGCGCCGCGATCCCGGAAAGCGCACGCCGTCGACGACGACCCAGTCGGCGATTTCGACCCAGAATTCCTCCGTGTCTTGACGCACGCGCATCCAGGTCAGCGCCCCAGAGCGGGAATCGATGAAGAGATCGTGGTGGTCGCCGTCGTCGTAGGCGACGCGAACCACCGACCACGTCACGCCGGCCTTCTCCTCTGCGTCCAGCACGCGAACGTCGGCGTCCGTCTCGCCGAGCAACGGCGCCAGAAAGTCGAGATCGACGGCGCGCCGCGTGTAGACCGCACGGACCGCGCCAAGGTCCTCGACTTGGCCGCTCGGGTCGATGCGCCAGCCGCTGTCGAGGTCGAGGGTTTCAGTGACCTTGACGATCTGAAAGTCGACGTCCATGCGCTGCCGCCCGTCGCGGCGCTCATGCACCGTGATGGAACCCGTCAATCCCGCCGTCTCAATTTCGCCGGAGCGCACCAGCGTGTCCGCATCGGCCAAAGCCTGACCGCGCCAGGCGATGTGCCTTGCGACGACGTCGTCGGCATCGTCCGCGGGGGCGAACGACGAACACGCCGCAGCGAAAACCGCGAAAACGAGCGCAAGGCGAGTCATGACGAGTGTTCCTTCAATTGAATTGGAGTTCCTACGGATTGCAGGAAGTCCCGGAATCCCTTCGGTCGAGCGATCGTCAGCGAAAGGTTTTGAACGTCTCCGGCGGCGTCCATCGCGCCCGGCGCGTGCGCCTCCATCGCGAAGGCGGTGAGCTCGAAAACGATGCCGTTGTGATAAAACACGGAAAGGTAGTTGGAGTTCGTCCACACGGCCTGGATCACGCGCGCGCGGTCCGGCGTGACGACGGCGAGCAAAGACTCGCTGGCGTCGATGACGAGATTGACGTGCTCGCCGGGCCATTGCGTCAGGATCTCTTTGGCGTGGTGCGACACGAGCGCGGTATTTGAGGCGAGCGTGCGGTCCGGTGAATAGAGAACCGCGCCGACGCGGACGCCGCGCTTTTTCGCCGCCGAAATGTCGCCGCTCAGGGCTTCAGCCATGAGCGGCGTCACGTCGAGCAGCGCCACCTCTTGCGCCGACGCCAGCATCGCGCGCGCCCGCGCCATGACCTGTTCGACGGTGGTCAACTGATAGACGCGGTGGTCCTCCGCCTCGACGCTCAAGTCGGCGAGAGCGCGTTCGGCGGTATCGCAGTCGGCTTCGAACGCGTGAGTCAGACCGTCGAGGAGTTCGCGCAGCGGCACCGCGCGGCACAGTCGATTTTCGCCGTTCTCCACGATGACGGCTCCTTTCTGTTCGAGCGCCGAAATCGCCTTGTAGGTGTTGGCCGCCGCTTTCCCGATGGCGTGGCTGATCCGGTAGCCGGTCGCCGGCGATTCCGTCAGCAAGAAGCGATAGACGCGCGCCTCGATGTCGGAAAACCCGAAGGGCTTGAGGCACTCGAGCTGAGAGTCGCTGAACATTGTTTGCTAGTAGCTGTTGCTACTATTATCGTCAAGAGGGCGTGAACGGTTGACGCCATACGCGCTTCGTCGTCGGTTTCACCCAACACCGGATGAGGAGACGACGGCATGGTGACGCGGCGGGACATCATCGTGGGCGCGGGCGTGGCGGCGGCGGCCGGAAGCGCGGGTTTGGCGCAAGACACGTCGCCGGATCAGGCCGCGAAACTGGCGCCGATCACAGGCGACCTGCAGCCGATTCAGCCCGACGAATTCCGCGCCCGCATCGAAAAGGCGCAGCGCCTGATGGTCGAGAACGGACTCGGCGGTCTGGTGCTCGAGCCCGGCGCCTCCATGACCTACTTCGGCGGCCCGCGCTGGGGACGCTCGGAGCGTCTCACGGCGCTCGTCGTTCCCGCGTCCGGCGACGTCGCCGTGGTCACGCCCTCGTTCGAAGAAGGCACCATGCGCGAACGCTTGGTGATCGGCGACGACGTGCGCACCTGGCGCGAACATGAAAGCCCGTTCGCGCGCGTCGTCGAAATCCTCAATGACCGCGGAGTCTCTGACGGTGAAATCGGGGTCGAGGCGAGCGTGCGGTTTTTCGTCGTCGACGGCCTGCGCGCGGCGGGGCCGAAATTCGCGTTCGTGTCAGGCGAGGACGTGACGCTCGGCTGCCGCGCGATCAAGTCGGCGCACGAGATCGAACTGATGCAGGCCGCCAACGACGTCACCATGGCCGCCTACCGCCACGTCTATCCGCAGGTCGAGGCCGGCATGAC
The DNA here is from genome assembly GCA_021776705.1 of Alphaproteobacteria bacterium. GTDB lineage: Bacteria > Pseudomonadota > Alphaproteobacteria > Caulobacterales > Maricaulaceae > JAJFFL01. The sequence goes on along the minus strand of JAJFFL010000104.1, from coordinate 1,097 downwards.
TCCCGGAGACATCGCGTCGCTGATGAGCGACGCGCAACGCGCCCTCGGCGGTTCCATGAACTGGGAACTCGTGCTCCTCAACGAGGCCAGCGCCTATCCGCACGGCTCCGGCCAGCCGCAAACCGTCGTCGACGGCGGCGTCGTGCTGATGGACTGCGGCTGCGCCGTGCACGGCTACCAGTCCGACATTTCGCGGACCTGGGTGCACGGCGACCCCAGCCCGCGGCAGCGCGAGGTCTGGGAGCTGGTCAAGCGCGGTCAGGAACTGGCGCTGGAGACAGCGCAGATCGGCGCGCCGATCGGGCGTGTCGACGATGTGGTCCGGCGCATGTACGCCGACGCCGGGTTCGGGCCCGGTTACCAGGCGCCCGGCCTCACCCACCGTCTCGGCCACGGCATCGGCATGGAAGGCCACGAGTCGCCGAACTTCGTGAAAAACGAAGCCCGGCTCTTGGAGGCCGGCATGTGCTTCTCCAACGAACCTGGAATCTACATCCCCGGCGCGTTCGGCGTGCGGATGGAGGATTGCCTGCACATGACCGCCGGCGGGCCGCACTTGTTCTCGCCGCTCGCGCCGTCGCTGGACGATCCGATCGGGTGAACGTTTGCGCGTCATGCGTACTCTCGACCGCTTTAACAACTTGAGATAGAGTGCCGGCTTTCGAGGGGCGGGGCTTGGCGGACATTTCCCACACCCAACGCCGCGCGCGCGCGGCGGCGGACACGGTCGGCCGGGCGGCGCGCCGACGCGCGCCCGGATCGGACGCGCCGCCACCGGTCGATCGTGCGCAGGCCGCGCACGAAGCGGCGATGGGTCTGGCCGAGCGCCGGCCGGAACGCTCCGCGCGGCATGTGCCGTCGCCGGCCCAAAAACGCCGCGTCGCGGCGCTCGCCGGAAGCGCCGCCGGGATTTGGCTGCTGGCTCCGGGCGCGGCGTCGGCCGTCGCCTTCGCCGTCGGCTCGGCGGCGTTTCTGGCGCTGATCGTTTTTCGGGCGGCGGCGTGCCTGACGCCGCCGCGGCGACCGCCGGCCGTCGCGTCCGACGGCCCGCTCCCGCGCTACACCTTCATCGCGCCGCTGCACCGCGAGGCCAACGA
>JAJFFL010000103.1 GCA_021776705.1 Alphaproteobacteria bacterium | reverse complement strand
GGACACGAACCGGGACCGGGCCGGCGCACCTCCGGGTGCATGGGGCAGGTGTAGACGTCGCCCGCGAAGCCGGCGGGAACGGTGTCCAGCCGGCGCTTGTCGACGGGCGCCGCGTCGTGTTTGCAGCCGGCGTGGTCGTGGCCGCCGCCATGAGCGTTGTGATGTTCGTTGCGATGCGTGCTCATCAAAGGTCTTTCATTGGCGCGTCAGCGCGCCGCGAGCAAATTGAAAACTGATCCCGCCACGACAGCGAAGATCCAGCCGACGAAGACGCTGCCGACGAGTCCTTCGACCCATCCAAAGATGGTCGTCACCGGGCGCACGGTGAAGAGCTCGATCCAATCGTGTGCGAACGGGAGTTCGGGTGCGATGAGCGCAAGTGCGGCGCACAAAACAAAGACGACGACGAGCGCGGCCGAGAGTGCCCAAGCTGCAGGCGCTATCGGGATTCGAAGTGTCTCGTTGGTCACAATCGTCTCCTCAAGCGGTGTCTCCAAGGCGGTTACATATACCCCATGGGGGTATGAATCAATGGATATCGACTTCTTAGGTTTCGATTTGGCGGCGGCCGACGAACCACGCTTCTGCGGCGAAAACTGCGGCTGCTATGGCGACTGAAACCACAACAATCAGAGGGTCCGACGCGGCCCTAGAAAACAAAAATGCGGCAAGCACCACGACATCGAGTGCGATAGCCGCGATTAAAACGACGGGAGAGGCGTCCACTTCACGTCGCACATGGCGCAGAACTCCCCAATGTACGGCGATGTCCATGATCAGGTAAAAAATCGCGCCGAGCGCAGCGATTCGGCTGAGGTCGAAAAACACTGTGAGGAACGTGGCGGCCACTACGGTAAAAACAAGCGTGTGCTTTTGGACACGCCCTGGCATGCCGAAGTGGCGATGTGGAATCAGTTTCATGTCGGTCAGCATCGCGAGCATGCGCGATACTGCGAAAACGCTGGCGAGCAAACCTGATGCGGTGGCGATGACCGCGAGCAATACCGTGAGCCACAATCCGTATCGGCCGAACACGGGGCGCGCCGCTTCCGCCAGCGCGAAGTCCTTCGCCTGAATGATTTCGGGCAGCGACAAGTTGGCGGCGACCGCGAGTGCGACCAACAGGTAGATCACGGTGCAAATGGCGAGCGAGAACACGATCGCCCGGCCGACGTTGCGGTGCGGGTTTTTGATTTCATCGCCGCTGTTCGTGATCGTTGTGAAGCCCTTAAAAGCGAGTATGCCGAGCGCCGTCGCGGCGAGAAATCCGGCGGCCGCGGTCGGCGGCGGTCCGACTGGCGCCCCAAGTTCGAAGGATGCGCCGCCGAGCGCCAAGCCGAAGATCGCCAAGAGGGCGATACCGCCAATCTTCGCCACGGCCATGAGAATTGAGAGACCGCCGACCGCCCGGTTCCCGGTCAGGTTTACGGCGAAGGCGAACGCAATAAGACCGACGCCGAGCGCGGGCACGATCCAACTGTGTGCGTCAATCCGGAAAAGTTGAGCGACGTAGGTTCCAAAAGTTCGCGCAACCAGACTTTCGTTGATCACCATGGACAGCGCCATTAGGAGCGCGCAGGCGCCGGTCATGACGCCCGGCCCATACGCCTTCTCCAGGATCATCGCGATGCCGCCTGCGGACGGGTACGCGTTCGACATTTTGTAATACGAGTACGCACTAAATCCGGATACGATCGCGGCGGCTACGAAAACGAGAGGGAATAAAGGACCGGCCAGCTCGGCGACTTGGCCGGTCAACGCAAAAATCCCCGCGCCGATCATGACCCCTGTGCCCATTGCGACGGCACCAGTGAGCGTCAGGCTTTCGGGTTTGTAGTCGCTCTTCATGTTCAGTGCCGTTCGTCAGCGCTTCGGGTCAGCGAAATCAAGTTCCGGCGCGATATTCGCGCGGCAGCCGTGCTCAACTTGCAGCGTGTAGAACACGAATCCGAAACGCCTCTGAAGAATCTCACCGGCGTGCGCCAAGACCTTTTCGTGAATAGCGTCCTCGCGAACATGAACGTGGGCAGAAAACAAGTTCCGTCCGCTGGTCAACGCCCACGCATGCACGTGGTGGACGTCGACGACGCCGTCGATCTCTCTCAACGCGGTGCAGATCGCGGTGATGTCGACGCCGGCTGGCACGGTCTCCATGAGGATGTGGAGTGCGTCGCCGCAAATAGTCCACGACGCCCAGAATAGCACAAGTCCGAACGCAATGCCCAAGATCGGATCGATCGGCGTCCATCCGGTGAGCCAGATCACCGCGGCGGCGGCGATGATGATGAGACTGCCGACGAACGTCTGGAGCACGTGCCAGAATGCGCCCTTCATGTTGAGGTTTTCTTTTTGCCCCGCAAACAACAGGCGAATGGAGATCACTTCGGTGACGAGCCCGCCGAATGCGACCATCACCATCGGCAAAGGCGGCAGCTCGATCGGGTCGCGAAGACGCATGACGCCCATGGCCAGGACAATCACCGCCATGACGAACAAGAACACGCCGTTCAAGAGCGCGCCGATGATTTCGGCGCGGTAGGATCCGAATGTTCGGTATCTGTCGGCCGGAACTTCGGCGATCCGCCCGGCGACGAGCGCGATCAAAACGCCTCCAACTGCAGAGAACGTATGGAAAGCGTCCGATATGACTGCGACAGAGCCGATCGCCAGGCCGACGATCAGCTCCGCGACGAAATAGAATCCTGTCAGCCAAGATGTCCAAATCAGCGCGCGCCGGTTGGCTCGGAGCATGCTGGCCATGTCATGCGAGCCGTGCTTCGCGTCGCTGTCGTTCATCGTCTCGTTTCGCCCTAGAGACAGCTTGATCTATGCCTCGGGATGGGTATATTCCCCATATACCCCCCTAAGGGTATTTGTAAAGAGTCGAGTCGCGGCCCCATGATGAAATCGGAATCAAAGTCGTCGGTGGCCAAGCGCCTGTCGCGAGTCGAAGGCCAGGTGCGCGGAATCGCTCGCATGATTGAAGACGACCGCTATTGCATCGACGTCATCACCCAGATCCAGGCGATCAAGG
>JAJFFL010000102.1 GCA_021776705.1 Alphaproteobacteria bacterium | reverse complement strand
GTGAAAGAGATGTCCGGTCGCGCTGGCGGGATGAGGTCGATCGCTATGGAGGAGAGTTATCGACCTGATGGGATACCTGGCCATATCCGCGCCAAGGTAGAGCCCTCACAAAAGGTGAGCCCCGGCGTTTTCGTTGAGGTGAACAACCACTTCGATTTTTCGGAGGAAGAAGCTCTGGGTGCGTCCGCCGTTATCATGAGGCTCCAAGAGCAGTGGGAGCCGTCAATTGAGTTTAGTGACCAAGTTGTCGATCAAATCATGTCGCTGTGAGACCTGAGATGGCACTTCGCGCAAAAAATACGCTCACGAATTTGAGCTTCGGTCGCCACGAGTCCGATGATTGGATCGCTTTGAATCGAGATTGGTACTCTGAGGTTCAGAGCATCATTCGCAAAGACCCGGAAGGCTTCTTCTCTTCTGAGTTCCTTGAGCCGATTACGCGGCGCGATATGGCGCTGTTGGAGAGCTACGATCATGCGGACTCTCCGGTCGGCAGGTCATTCGAAAATCTCGCCCATCGGTTCCGGTCAGACAGCGAGCTGTTCACAAGGCCGAGCGCTGAAATTCCCAAGTTCACAGCGTTTGACGGTAAGCCGCGGGATGTCTTGACCGCGCACCAAGAATGGGAAGGTGTCGTTACAAAAGTTTGTTCTGAATCATTTGAAGCGATGCTTCGCGACAAGACCGCAGGAGATCAAGAATCCAAAGAGGTCGCTGAATTTGACATTGGTCTAATGGTTTCGGCGGATGACCTCGAACTCTTAAAAGAAGGTGCGATCTTCAATTGGGTGATTGGCACTGAGGTGAAAAAGGAAGGCACAAAAAGAAAAGTGTCGTTTATCAAGTTTCGGAGGCTCCCAGCTTTTACCGCCGCGGACTTCGCGCAGGCTAGGTCATTCGCGAATGAAATGATGGAGCTTTTTCCGACAGATGAATCTGACAAAGTCACCGGCTAGCCGAGAGTTTGAGCTATCGCTCTTCGGGCCAGGCTTCGGGGAATGCGCACTTCTCCATGTAGGCAATGGCAATTGGATCGGGGTTGATTCCTGCATCGATTCAAAATCGAAGCGACAAGTCATCCTTTCGTATTTCGACGCCTTGGGAATTGATCCTGCCACGGCCCTTAAAGCTATCGTCGTTTCGCATTGGCATGACGATCACATCCGCGGCATGGCCCAACTAGTTAAATCAGCGCCAAATGCGCACATTTGGTGTTCGTCCGCGTTCTCCAAAAAGGAAGTGCTTCAGGTAATCGACATTTACGCGACCAATAAAACGATCGTGGAGAAACCTGGCACGAGTGAATTGCGCGACACCCTCGTCTGCCTGAAACAACGCAAAGCGCCATCGCTGCGTTTTCCAAAACTGACAGGCGAAAACGTACCCGTTTTTGTTGACGAAGGGATTCGCGTCACTGGCTTGTCTCCGTCGAGCCATCAACAGCTACTCTCAACTGCCGAACTTGGAAACCTAATGCCCAAAGAAAATGAAGCTAAGAAACGGGCACCAACTCAGCACGAAAATCACCTGTCCGTAGTGCTCCACATCGAAGTTGAAGGTTTGGTCGCTCTGCTTGGCGGAGACCTCGAACATAGAGGGGCACGAGAGACCCTCGGTTGGACCGCGATCCTCAACAACGACATGAAGCCGAAGTCGATCGCTACTCTCTACAAAGTCCCTCATCATGGCTCCGAGAACGCGCACGTCGATCGCATTTGGGACGAGATGCTGACGGACGGGCCCGTCGCGCTCGTCGCTCCATACAATCGGGGAGTTAAACCTCTCCCTTCCAAGGAAGATCGAAATCGCATCCTGACCCGAACCGACAAAGCGTGGTCCACCGCCGATCCTCTGCTGCCGAAAAAGAAGCGCAAGTTGAGCAAATGGATCGAGGATGAGAGGCGCGAGTGCGTAAATCGGTACAGATGGGTAAGGACCGACACTGGCCAAATCAGGATTAGAGCAAACCTCGATGATCCGACGGGAGAGCCCTCCGTCGAACTTTTTGATGGTGCACTCCATTTGAGTGAGTTGAGAGACGAAAAAGCGTAGCCTCTACAATCCACGCCCGCCCCAGCGACGCTTAGCCCGGGACGGCCACCGCCGCTCCGCGCCTAAGGGTGTCGGCCGGGTTGCCAGGTGGAGCCGAGACAGTCGACTCCACCCAATACCGAAACGCCGCCCGCTTCCCTTTCGAACAGCGCCTTCGCCTAAGCACGAGCCCTTCCGCGGGACGGTCGATGAGCGCGCGGGCGACCTGGGCCGCGGCTCGCGGGTCGGGGGAACAGGAGAGGCCCCGACCCGTTGCGCGATTGAACACCGCCGCCGCCTTGGGGCAGCGCTCGCCCAGGTCGCGGACGCCGAACTCAACTCCAAGCCCGAACGTCTCGCACGCTTCTCTGAGAACGGTCGCCGTTTCCGCCTCAGAAAAGTTCGTATTCAATCGCCGCCTCATCGGTACGCGGCGGCGTAGATTTCAGCGGCCTCCGGCGTCGCCATGACGCGGGCGTAGGCTTTCAGAAAAGACTCGCCCGGCCTTTGCGCGTCGCGAGCCATCTTGTCGAGCCGCGCATCCGCTTCAGCGCGTGAGAGAATGGCGGTCATGGCAACGCCCGCCGCGCCATGTCGTCGAGCCGGGCGCGCGCTTCGAGTTGCGACGGCGTGACCCGTTGCCCAAGCGCGACCGCGGCGAGGTCAGCGGGATGAAGCTTCTCACCGGCGCGCGTCTCGAACAGTCCCGCGGGTTCGCCGTTGCTGGCGTACAGGATCGCCGCCGCGTGCTCGCGTCCCGATACGACGAACGGCTTGTCGCTTCGAACGCCGCGCTTGTAGTCGTGGCTGTCGCGATCGAACGAAGCGAACGTCGAGCGCTCGCGGTTCGCCGGGCATAGCCCAAGTGCGAGCGCCAGCACAACGTCACCATCGGCGTCGAGAATGTCGGCGAGCGCGTAGACCCGCGCCGGGCCGACGCCCTCGCTTGTCCGTTCGGCGAGTTCCGACGCCGCGCGCGCCGCGCTCCAGTTTTCCTGAGCGATCGCTTCTTCAAGCGCCTTACGATCAATCATCGTCGCGCCTCCCTACGCCGGAAGCTCACGCGCGCTCTTGTAGAGCGAGCGAAAGCGATCATCGGAAATCGCGAGCCGGTCGTAGGCTTGCTCGAAGGACTCGCCGGGCCGTCGCGCGGCCTTCGCCATTTCGTCGAGTTCGTCGTAGGCCTGCGAGCGAAGCCGCTGGGCTTTTTGAGTCGTATCTTCGGCGACGCCCAAGCGAAGGTGCTTGGCCATGTCGCGCGCCGAATAAAGCGCCCGGCAATCACGATCGTCGCGCAACAAGCGCTCATACGCCGCGGCCGTCGTTTCGTCGGCGCGTTTGAGTTCGCCGACAAGCGAGTCGAGGGCGTCGTCGAACTCTTGCGGCCCCGGGCAGAAATCCGGCGGCGACGCCGGGGCGTGCACAAGCTGATTGGCGGCTTTCACGATCAAGCCGCGGCGGGTTGAGGTCATGGTCATCCTTTAGCTCCGTATACCGATCGATTAGAGGGCGGCGTCGAGCGCCGCGGAAAGCGAGTCGCGCGCGGGAAGTCCGAGTTGCTGGCGGATCACGTTTTCGGCCGGATCATCAGGATCGAGCCCGCCGCCCGCCGCGGCGAGGTCCCGCATGGCGGCGGCCACATCGACCGGATCGCGCACCGCGGCCGATCCCGCTTCAAGCCACGGGCGCGTTTCCTCTGAGAACCCGTTAAGCCGCCAAAGCGGCGCGACAAGATCGCGGTTGATCGCGTCGGCGACCTTGCGAAGCCACGCGTCCACGACCATCGCGAACGCCGAAGTCTTGTCCCGCGAGAGGGCGTAGGAACCGCTTCCCCGGCCGTCGAGCAACAGGAACTCCGTCGAAAGCACGCGCGCGATGCGCGCTTCCGCGTCGCGAAGCGCGTCGAGCACGTCGCGGTGCGCCGTGCCCGCGCCGCGCATGAAATCAATCTTGAACTTCGGCTGCGCGGACGGCGCTTCGCGGTCGCTCAAGTCACGGTATACTTCGGAGTCATAGATCAGCGCGTTTTCGACGTTGCGCTGATGGTTGCGCGCAAACTGTTTGAACGGCGACAAGATGCGGTCAGCGTCCGCCTGAGAGATATCACCGCGATTTACCGCGGCGGTCAGTTCCGACAGCGGCGCGCCGATCATGGGCACGCCCGCCAGATCGGTCGCAATCCCGATGCCGTGGTAGCGCGCGCACCTGATGAACGTCTCCGCGGTGTTCGCGATATCGCGAAGCAGTCCCTGCCCGTCCGGGCGGTCAGAGCGCCCGGCGTCCGCGAGATAGATGATTTTGCCGCGGGGCAAGTAGACTTCCCGGCCGTTCGAAGGCGCGCGCTGATAGACGCCCCTCAGGTTGCCATGATCGTCCACGTCCCAGCGCTCGATCGTCGGCTGAGGCCGCGGCGCGACGTTCGTTATTCCGAACGTGCCGTCGGCGCGGCGAATGGCGGTCCACTCTGAAATCGCAAATCCAAGAAACCGCGCCATCGCCAGCCATCGGATGATTTCAAGAAGCGACTGTTCGGCGTCTTCGATCGCGTTCGACAGCCACGCCGCGGCGTTTTGAGAGGCCCCATCATCGCCCGCCGCCACGACGCGCCAAGGCGCTCGTTCCAAGAAGTTTTGGTAGGCGCGCATCGCGGCGGCGATGATGGGAACTTGCTCAGAGTAAATCCGGTAGCGGACCCAATCGTGGTAACTACCGGACACGCCGATATCTTCGGGCGTGGAGATGTAGCCGCCGACTCCCGAAAAGCCCGGCGCGCCGATCGGCTGAAACGCGGAGCGCTTGGCGACCGGCGGCTGTCGCCACGGTGCGAACACCTGGTCCGCGACCTTGGCCGCGGCGGCGCGGAAATGCCCGATGGGAACGGCCAAGGATCAATCTCCCGCGAAGGGGCGGGCGAGCCCGGGCGCACGCGCGCCGATCGCCGTCGCGAATTTCGGACACGCGCGCTTCATGGCGGACCGGAACGAATGCGCGGTCGGATACCGGGGTGGAGTCCTTCCGGCGCGTTGGGCGGCCGTCATGGCCGCGCGCCATTTTAAATCTACGTCGATGTAGGCGGCTTCGATTTCATCGAGAAGCGCGTCGAACTTCCGCCCCGCGGCGACGCGCTCTTTGTCGGCTTCGAGATAGGCGGCGAAGCAAGTTGCATTTTTTTGATGGTCTTCTTTGTCCTGTTTGGCTTTGTCGCGACGCCTGAGCGCGGCCATCATGAACGAAGTTTCTTCCAGCGCGGAGCGCACGTATTCTTGTTCGGCGCGGAGCGCCGCGGCGGACTCTTCGTTTCCGTCCGCTAGCGCTTCGCCCAGTTGATCGCGAAGGGAGGATTGGCGCGCTTCGAGCTTTTCGATGTATGGCCCAACTTCTTCCGGCTGGAGCGTGATCCGCTTCTGGCGCTTTGTGGTCGTGGTCATGATCAATGATCCTTCTTTGGAAAGTAGCGACGGGCGAAAGCGAGCGTGTCCGCCTCGATCAAGTCGTCGATCTCGCGGTTCAACGCCTCGATCTCCCCAGGGAGTTCCGCCAAGCGCGGCGAGTCCGGTTCGCGCCATTCGAGGCGGCGGCGTTCGCGGTCGAGGGCATCGCGCTTTTGAATCGTGGCGCTGAGTTCCGGGTTGGGTTCCTCAACCGCGTCGTTCAGTTTTTGGGCGACGAAGCGCCGGGCGCGTTGATCAGGCGTCATCGATGGCCTCCCCGCTCAAGTCGAGGAGACGCGGCGGCGCGACGACAAATGGCCGCCGCGTTCCTCTGAGAACCGCGACCAATGCACCCGCCGCGGCGTTCGCCACGTCGTCGTGCGCTCGCGGCCCATGATCGATGGTTTCGCGCCCGCCCGCCGTCACCCGGCGCTGTAGGCCGCTGAGTTGCGAAAGAAGGCGGTCGTCGTCGAGCAAGAGAACGCGTTGCGAGTTGATCGCCGGGATGAGCGCGGCGTAGATCGCCGACTTGCTCAGATAAAATACGCGATAGTGCACGCCGTTCGCCGCGAACGCCCGGCGCGGCCATTCGCCGGCCCACGCGTCGCCCGTCACTTCGTTGATCCCGAACGTCTTGGTTGTCTCCGCGAACTCCGCGGCGACGGCTTCCGGGTCGAAGCGCGGGCGGCGTTCCAAAACCACATCGAGAACCGCGCGGTTCCCCTCCATGTGCGCGATCGCGAGGGTCGCTGAGTCTTTGCCCGAACCGCCCGCCATGTCCGTGAACGCCGCGTAGCGAAGCGAGAGGTTCGGCGGGCGCGACCGGACGGATCTGTCGGTCACATCGTCGAGCGACGTTCGCGTTACGTAAGCCTCTTCGTTCTCCCGGAACTCCGCGCAATATTCCGCGGCCGCGCGCGACGGATCGCGTTCGAACGCCCGCGTCAGAAACGGTCCCGTCCGGGGAAGGGTTGGATTCATGATCCACGTCGGCGCTCGCCACACTAGGACCGGCGCGCCATTCTCCGCGTGATAGCGCTTGAACGCCTGATGGAGTTCGCCCGCCTTCGCGAAGGGGGAAGAGGCGACCATCATCACGGCCCCGTCGATCGTCGCCATGCCCGCCCGAACCGCGTTGATCACTTCCCCGTCCGGGTTCGCCGAGTCCTCCGCATCCCAAAACGCGATTTCGTCGAGCAACGCTGCAACGATCGTGTAGCCGCGCGTCGTCTTGTAGCTCGCCGTGTGAATCTCGATCGTTATTCCGTTGCTCAGATCGATCGAGTCGAGCGTTTTGCGTTGGATGAGCGCCGCCAGCATCGGCGTCGCTTCCAAGAGCCCGACCACATAGCGAAAGATCGTCCGCGCTTGTTTGCGATCCGCGGCGACGATCATCACCGTGCCGCGTTCGCCCGCTTGCAGGAACGGCCGGAAGTCCCGGAAGCACGCCAGGAACACCGCCACCGTCGCCAGCACGAACGACTTGCCCGACCGGCGGCCGCAGATCAGCCACGCTTCGTTGAACGGGTCCGTCGGCGTGTCCGTCCGGCCCGTGCATTTCCGGAACACCGCCGCTTGATCCGGCGTCATCGGGAGCCCGAACAAAACCGCGAGGAACGCTAGCCACGGCTTCCAGCTTTCCGCCGTGAAGTGACGGCCGAACACTTTCGGGTCCGCGATCGCGCTGAGGATCGAAAACGTATGTGAAGGCATGACTCATCCTCGGCGCTCCCTCACGCGGTCGCGCCGTTTGAGGCGGCGTAGTCCAAGGGGTCGGCGAGCTTTCGCGGTCGCCGTTCCACGCCAAGCGTCTTGAGGATCGAAACGACTTGCGATTGGAGCCGAACGAGTTCGCCAAGCGCCGTGGCGTCCAACGCCACTTCCCCCGCGAGCAAGCGCTTCTCCAATTCCTCTAGCAGCGACGCGGAAAGCGCGGCTCGCTCGCACAAGAGCCACTGTGTGTTGCTCATTTCGTCGCGACCCCCGAGGTCTTCGACGAAAGCGTCCCTCAGGTAGATCGCGCGTTTGACCAATGCGTTCCGCGCGTCGAGACCGCGCCACGGTTGGACGCCGCGGCGTTCGTTGGTCACCGCCGACGCCAGGATCGCGCGAGAGTGTTTTTGGGTCCGTTCTTTGGTCGGAATGCGACTCGCTCCCGTTCGCTTCCGGGGGAGGCGTGCCGATTTGGAGCCGATAATCAGAAATCAGAGGCTCAGGCCTCGAAATCCCTTTGTTGCACAACGGCATTCGCCACTCGCCTCCCCCTCGGGGATACCACTGGGGATACCGCGCCGTTCATTTCGGGCGGATCGCATCGGTTGTGGCGGTCACGCGGGTTGGTCGGCGATCAGAATAAATCGCGCTCAAATCGCTCCGAATTACTCGGACCAATCGCGAGGATTCACCCACGCCTCAGCCGCCGTCGCCGAACGGCCCCGATCGGGGAAGTCGCGAGGATGCCGCCCAACTGGTCAGGGTGAGACCCGTTTTGCCCTGACCACCCCTGACCAACACCCTGACCATCCCTGACCAGACGCCGCCGCTCACGTCCACGTCCCGCGCGCCGAGCACAAGAAAAGCGTCCGCCGCCGCCGCGTGGTCAGGGTGAAACCGATGTTGGTCAGGGGTGGTCAGGGTGAACCACCCGAAGAAAGAGAGACTGCCCGCCATCCCGTGAACCTACCTGAACGAAAAATGGTCAGGGTGGTCAGGGTGGTCAGGGCATCTCCTTACCGAACGCGTGAGAATGTCGATTAGAGAGCGCTTAGATACACGCGTAAAAGAAAGGGTAGGAACTAGCCCTGACCACCCTGACCGCGGCGGGGCGACGCGCCTCTTCTTTGGGCTCAGAATGGGATTTCATCGTCCGCTTTTTCGGGCGGCCCCTCATACCCTTCAGACCCGATCAAACAGACGCCATCGAAACAATGCTCGCGGCCGCCGTTCAAGCGGGGGCGCGTCGCTTTGATCGAGGGTTCCGCCGCCATCAACTTTCTTGCGAATTCAGGAAGCGTACTCGGCCACCTGATTCCATTGGCTTCGCAAAAGGATTGATACTCAGTGTACAACTCGCTCTTGGGCACATGCTTATCCAGACCGACTTCGCAATGGTCTCTGAGAAACGCCTTGATCGGTTCATTCTGGACTTCGGCGTCTTCGATCACGGCCTCCGCCGAAGGTGGTAGGTCAAACCGACCACGCATGCGTAGCTCGGCGTAACCCTTGATCGCCCAATTGAAGATCGCAGGCAGCTCACACAACAGCCGGTTTGCAAGATCGTGATCTTCCCTGCCGTAGAACGATCTTACTAGTGCTAGCGCGATGTATCGCTTCGCGAGCGCGCCGGAAGACTCGGGAAACCTCGGCACTTCGTTCGAAACGATCAGAATGCGCACGAGAAGACGGCCAAGGAAATCTTCCTTGAATTTGCGCGGGACCGATTGCTCGTCTTCGCCGCTGATGCTCAGCAAGCGTTCGACCGCCACCGCCAAGTTCGATCGTGCATCAATGCGCGCGTCGGGGAACACGGCCAACAGCTTGAAGATCAACTTCTGCAAGCCAAAGTTTTCGCCGAGTTGATTGAGATTGGACGACGCCACGTTGTGTGCGCCAAGCAACGCAGTGATCACACGCACCAAGACGCCTTTGCCGCTACGCGGCGGACCGACGAATAGGAAGATTTTTTGGAAGTCTGTGTCGCCGGAGATCAGGTAGCCAATGAATTCTCGGAGCAACTTGATCTTCGGCGCGCGCTCGGGATCATCGCCAAACAAGCTCTCAAGAAACTTATCCCACTCCGGCATCGCGTCCGCGTCGGGATCATAGTCGAAGCCCATCGCGTTGAGCGTGAAGAAATCCGGCGTCGGCTCCATGAAGTCTCTCGACGGCAGGTGAAGGATGCCGTTCGGAAACGCGATGCATTCGCTCGCGGGCGGCCGATCCTCTCCGCCGTTTTTCCAGTAGCGCATGTCACCGTCCCCACGCGGGAGATGACAAACGGCCTTCATCGTCGCGAGGATATTACTGACGATCGGCTTGTTTGGTTTGAACGGCTCCGGATCACCATTGTCCTTGAAGCCGATGATCGCTTGTTCGGTGAACTTATAGATTTGCGAGTCGATTGTATTGTTCTCGACCTCGGCAAAGCACCCAAGTCCCGCCTCATAGTCGTGCCATACATCGTGTTGGTGAGTGAGATTCGGCCGCTCCGAACCGACAATCACCCGCGCCGTCGCCATTGGGTCCCTAGGGTCAAGAATCGGCGCGCCGTTCGTGACCGCCTCCCGCGCTCTCTCAATCTGTCGCCTTGCTTCGGCGACGGGATTGCGTGCCTCGCGTATTTTTTCCCCGATCGCGAAACTCGGATTGATCAGCACGGCCTCAATATCGCCGGGCGTTAGCCCGGCGCGGATCGCGTTGCAGATGAAGTCGTACAGCCAAGCTGAACGCGAGTTGTCCTTATCCTTCTCGCCCTCGGCTTCAATTAGATCGCCGTTCACCGCGAGCGCTACTAGGCGCTCGCGCGATTCTTTTTTGAGCCTCGGATTTCGCTCGCGAATTCGCGCGTCTAGTGCCTCTCCGTTCGCGATGGGCGGGGACACGCTTTCTTCGGCGCGCGTCGCCCGGGGCTTCGACGTGCTCGCGGATTTGCTCTGAGCAATTTGAAACATCGCGGCGTCGTAAGCCGCGCTCAGATCACATGCGGTGACCTCCGCTACCGCGGGTTGGCGGCCGCTGTCCCGCTTCTTTTTGTTGGGCAGGTTCACGGTCCCAGGCAAGCGCAATAGACGATCGGCGTTGTGAACGGCATCGCCGCCTAGCTTTTCAGCAAGCGCGCGGTTCTTTCCTTCGTAGGAACCGAAGTCTGCCGCGGACTTGAGCGGCATGGGCGTGTCGAGTTTCCAAATCGCTTGATAGCCGCCGCCGGTAAACACGGTGGCCGTCGGCTCAGGAACTCCATCCGGCATACCGCCATGAAGTCGCGCGTAGATTTTTTGTTGCTCTGACGCAATATCCTTGCCCGCCGCAGGATCGATATCGACGTATAAGTACTGCGCCGCGACCATGTGCTTCTTCGACGGCTTCTTGTCTTTCAAGCCGCTCCGCACTTGGTTTGGCGTGAAGTAGATATTCCACCGACCGTTCCATCGTTCGATCCACGCCCTAGCGTCAGCGCGCTCGCCTGGCTCGAATGATCGCGCTTGTAAATTGCCTCGGTCAGGATCGATCGCGACGAGATGCCAAGTGTCATCCGGAAGCACTAGCTCTAGAAATCTTATTGCTTCGTCAGATGACGGCCCGTCGGCCTTGGTGCCCGGCGCGCTTGCGCTATAATGGATCGGACTCGACACATCGTTGAGTTCGGGCCCCGCCATGACGCCGCCCTCGGCATCCGCTTCGGCGGGGCCCTTTGATTTTAACTTCATGGCTCAAGCTTCAACCTCTCGGTCTGAGAGGCGCTCTGCCATCCATTGATCAATGTCGGACTTCGGCCACGCGACGCTTCGCAGACCGATCTTGACGGGGCGCGGGAATTCCCCCTCGGCCATCAATCGGTAAACGGAAGGCTTGCTGAGACCGGACATCCGCATGACTTCGGGCAACCGGACAAATCGCTGGCCACTCGTATTCACACTCGCCGTATTCATTGCTCACGTCCTGTCGTTGAGACACGACACGAGCCCTAGCGGGGCGAATAGAGATGTTCGATCAGATTATATCGGCGCGTCATCCTGCGCGATTTTTCCGAACCTCTTCCAGCACCGACCGAACCGCTGAGTTGCCGAACCGCTGTAGTCCATGCGGACCAAGGACAACCGACTTCGCAGGGGTGATGCCACTTGATCGAACTTTGGCGTCGGCCTCTTCGATCGATTGTTTCGCTTGGGCGGCGACCTTGGAAAAGAACCGGGCGGCGGGACTCAATGGAGCGTTCTCGTCTTTGGTCTCGCGGTCATAGCCGAACTTCACGGTGATACCGCCACGGTGCTTCTCCCAAAATGCCAGCAAAGGTTCAAAGGCCGAACGCAATCGTTCATTTAGGGGCGGTCGCCCGCGCGCGCGTTTGAATGGTTTCGCGCTAAGGGCGTCGAGTACGGACCGTCGATTTGCGACGGCAACTTCGATCGCATTCATCGTTGGCGCTAATTCGTCGCCGAGTTCGTCGCTTTTGTCGGCGAGCGAGTCATGCGCTTGACGGCAACGATAGACCGCTCGTTGAAGGGCGATCTCAGCGCGTTTCATTTCTCCAATCGCACTTTCCGTCGCAAGAAACATTTCTTTGGATAGAAGCGGTGCGATTGCCGCGCGCCGGGCCGCGGTGATCTTGATTCGCGTATCCTCATCGGCCGAATCGCCTCGGCGACAATCTTCCTCGGTGCATTCGAGGTAAGCGCGCCCGGCTTCAGAACGCTCCGCATTCGTTGATTCAAAATAGGCCGCTTCGGCTTCGCCGAACGCTTCATTCAATTCATCGACGTGGCGGTCGAATCCGAACTCGTGAGCCAATGATTTGACGAACGAGCGCGGAAACAGCCACCGCGCTTCAGCAAGATGCGCGAAGTCAGCCATTGGCGATCTCCAAAATATGCTCTGAGTATTCCGTCAGCGCCGCGGTCTTTTCAGCAAGAAAGTCGTACTTGTTGTAGAGCGCGCTGACCCCTTGCTGGGCGTGGCCGAGCACGGCGTCGCGGACCTCGCGCGAATGCCCAAACTCCGCGAGACGCGTCTCGCAAGTGACGCGAAGATCATGAAGGCGGTACGCGCCCGCGTCGCCGGTCAGTTCGTCGAGCTTGCTCTTTGCCTTCGACCAGCCCGAACATGGCGTGACGCCCCGGCGTCCCGAAAATAAAAACTCGCCGGACGGATCGGGGTCATCGTCGGTCGTCTCCCAGCGCGGAAGCGCCTCGACGATTTCGACGACGCGCGGTGCAAGTGGCACGATGTGATCGCGGCCGGTCTTGTATCGCGCCGCGGGGATTTCGAGCCGCGCCTTTCCAAGATCGATTTCCGGCCAAGACGCATTCCCCCATTCAGAGCGCCGCTGCCCCGTGAGCAAGAGCGACCGAATGAGCGCGCCGAACGGGTAGCCCAAGCCGTCGTCGCCGGTCGCCTTCCAAAGCCGCTTTATTTCGTCGTTTGTGAGCGAGCGCCCGGCGTTCTTGTTGGGCGCGAGGTCACGCCGCTTAAGCCGCGCCGCGGGGCTCGTTTCGATCAAGCCGCGTTCAACCGCCCAGCCAAAGAATGTCACCAAGTGTCGGCGCAATCCGCGAGCCGCGCCGATCAAGCCCTCGGCAACGAGCGTGTCGAGCAACGCGTGAACGTCTTCTTTGGTGATCGTCTCAATGGGGCGGCGGCCCCAGGCTTCGACGGCGTGGCGTTTCACCGCGCGATGGATTTCGTCGGCCGATCGGAGACGCCCCTTAAGTTCCGCGGCGAACCATCGATCAATCGCTTCGGCGAATGATGTGCCGTCGTCGCGATCGCCTCTTGGGTCTTCACCCGCCCGCGCCTTCGACAAAATCTCACTCGCCTTCGCTCGGGCTTCGACAAGCGACATTTGCGGCCATCGGCCGAGCGTGATGCGGCGGGGCTTGCCGGTTGAGGTTGAACGCCTGCCCTCTTCGTGCCCTTGCCCTCGAATGCGCGTCACGGTGCTAAACGTTTTCACGCCCTTGTCGGTAATTCGAAATCGAAGCCCGGGTTGGATTGCGTCGTTGAATTCAACGCGGCCGGTCGCGGGCGGCCGCATGTTCTTTATTCCGGTCTCGGAGAGTCGTTTCGCCATGTGTCAGGTGCTCCACGCCTTCGCGCTGGGGATACCCCGGGGATACCAGAGAGCGCGATAAAGGGTGAGTCTACCCAATACCTAACGAGACGAAAAGTGCTTATGTTACAATGCTCTGAGCACTTTTTGCGAGACTTCCTGAAACCTCAAAATCCTCAGAGCACATAACTCTTAATCAGCGGGTCCTAGGTTCGAGTCCTAGTGGGCGCACCACTTCGCATCGTCGGCGAACGCGCGCCGCGGCCTTTTAGGCGGCGGCCGAGGTCGGCTCGATCACGGCGCCGGGCAGCCGCACCCGGGCGAGGAAACCGATGTCGGCCGAGCTCTCCAATTCCAGCGTGCCGCCGTGCAGTTCGGCGTAGCGCTTGACCAGGTGCAGGCCAAGGCCGGTGCCCTTGGTCTCGCCGGGGTCGCCGCCCGGACGTCCGCGTACGAACGGCCGCACCAGCTGCGCCAGGCGCGCTTGCGGAATGGCGTTGCACTCGTTTCGAACCTCGATCACCGCGTCGGCGGCGCCGTCGCAGCGCACCGTCACCTCGACGGCGCCGGAGTCGGGGGCGTGGCTCACCGCGTTGCCGATCAATTCGGCCACCAGGCGCTGCGCCTTGAAGTAATCGACCGAGACGTCGCCGACCGGCGACGGTTCCTGCACGTCCACCGTCAAACCGCGGGCGAGGATCGCCTCTTGCCGCCGCGCGATCTCCTTGCGCACCAGATCCGACAACGACGCCGCCGACGGCAGCAGTTCGGCCTTGCCGCTGTCGAGTTCGGCGAGTTCGCTGACCTCGGACACCATGTCGTTGAGGCGCGCGGCGCGGCGCGCCGCGTCGGCGGCGAGCGCCTTGTATTCGTCGGATCCGACCGGCCCGTAGGTTTCCGCGGTCACGGCGTTGGCGAATCCGTAGATCGCGGTGAGCGGCGCGGCGAGTTCGGCGCTCATCATGTGGATGAACCGGCCGCGTTCATCGAGCGCCGACAGGGCGGCTTCTTTGGCCGCCGCTTCGGCGCGCTCGGCGCTGACGCGCTTGGAGACGTCGTGCAGCGTATAGATGTCGAACACGTCGTCGGACGCGACCGTGCGCGACGCCGTGACTTCCAGAATCGCTCGGCCGGAGCCGGCGCGGGCATGGGTGCGGTAGCGCAGCGGCGCCCCGGCGACCGCCTTGCGGCCGTTCTTGCGCCGCGCCGCCTCGACGGCCGCGTAGGTCGGAAAGTGCGGCGCCACGTCGGCGAGCGGCCGCCCGGCCGCGGCGACGTCGACGCCGAGGAATCGCCGCGCCTGGGTGTTGCAGACCTCCACCCGTCCGTCCGCGTTGGCGACGATGACGCCGTCGTGGTTGTCCTGAACGGCGAGCGCGATCAGCGCGTGGTAGCGGGCCGCGGTGGCGCGCTCACTGACGATTTCGCGATGCCGGCTGAGAATTTCGCGTCCGAGCGCGAACACCAGGCACAAAGCTTGGCCGACGAGCGCCGGGGCGACGTTGAAGATGACCGGGAACGCCGCCTGCACGACCAGAGGCGTGACCAGGAGAAGGCCCAGGGCGATGGCGTGCGCAAGCGCCAGACGCCGCCACGACCATCGCCGCACCAGGCTGCTCAGCAGCAGCACGAACAACAGCGACACGACCAGCGTGATGATCCTGTTGGTCTGCGACAGGGCGCGGCCCTGCTTGACGCTTTCATAGGCGGCGGCGTGAATCATCACGCCCGGCAACAGCTTGTAGCGCGGCGTGACGAACTCGTCGCCGAGCTCCAGCGCCGTGGCGCCGATGAGGACGTTCTTGCCGCGCACGAGAGCGGGATCGAAGGTGCCCGCCCGCACGTCGGCGATCGACAACCGCGGCACGGAGTCGAGATTGATCCCAAAGTCGATGTCGAACGCTCCGGTGCGGCCGAATGGGCCGTCGGCAAGCAAGCTGGAGATCGACGGGCGGTAGGCGCCGTCGATGTCGGCCCCGAACTGCGCCTGACGCACGATGCCGTCGCGGTCGGGAGAGATGTTCACGTTCGCGAACACGGCGTCGGCCGACAGCGCCGTGATCGGCGCCGTGCTGACGATCTCGGTGCGGCCGCGGTGGCGCGCGGTCTGCACGAAGATCGGCAAGGCCACCTGCCCGGGGGCGGCCGCGATGGCGTCGGCGAACCGGGCGTCGCCGGCCGCATCCGACGTCGCGCTGAAGTCGATGTCGAACGCCACGAACCGGGCGCCGGCCCCGACCAATTGGTCGACGGTATCGCCGTAGACCTCCCGCGACCACGGCCAATGGTTGATCCGCCGAAGGCTTGGGGCGTCGATTTCGACGATCACCAGCGAGTCGCTCGGGGCGCGCTTCAACACGCCGAAGCGGGCTTCCGCCAACTTGTCGTCCAGC
>JAJFFL010000101.1 GCA_021776705.1 Alphaproteobacteria bacterium | reverse complement strand
CGTCGGTGTCGCCGTCGCCGATGAAGATCATCCGGGAAAACGGAAACGGCCGGTCGTGATCCGGCGTATAGGCGTTGATCTTGGTGTGGTCCCAGTTGTTGTCGATCCCCTTGTTGATGCGGAACAGGAACTGGGTCTTGTTGGTGTAGTTGATCGCCACGCTCGGCCACGCGGCGACGCCGTCCTCAAACGCGAATTTCGACGCGAACACACGTGTGAAGCGGGGAAAGATCGACGACCCCTCGATCATCTCGTAGGTGCCGGACGAGATGATGAAGTGCTCGAGTTCGAGGCCGCAGGAACTCGAAAACGCGCCGAGCCGCTCGAACCAGGACTCGTCCGCGAGGCCGTCGTAGAAATCCGCGTGCGCGCCGAAATCGCGCAGTTTCTCCTCCGTCAGGGCGACGCCTTTTTCGCGAGCGCGCTCGAGCATCAAGCGCATGTAGACCAGAATGTTGTCGGCGTCGTGCTTGCGGGCGACCGCGCCGACCTCCTCCCAAAAGGCCGGCGCGTCGATGCCGAGCTCCGGAAGAAAGCGGCGTTCCTGAACGTTGCCGCGCGCCAGCGTGCCGTCGAAGTCGTAGATCAACGCGGTCGGCAGTCGGCTGTGCGTCATGGCGCGCTCCGGCGAAAGACCGTCGAGCTATATGTGCGTTCGCGGCCGCGCGCCAACCGCGACGAAGGCCTATTCCGCCGGCGCGGCGGACGGTTTGGGGTCGCGGGAGTTCCGCTCGAAATCGGCGATCTCTTTCGCGATCCATCCCGGCGACCGGGTGTAGCGCGCCAGCAGGGCGTAAAACACCGGCACCACCACGAGTGTGAAGATCGTCGCCAGCAGGACTCCGGCGAAAATCACGACGCCGATGGTCATCCGGCTTTCCGACCCCGCGCCGCTCGACAAGATCAGCGGCAAGGCGCCGATGGCGGTCGACGCGGCGGTCATCACGATCGGGCGGAAGCGCACCTCGGCGGCCTCGAGCGTCGCTTCGCGGACGCTGCGGCCGGCCTCGCGCAGCTGGTTGGCGAACTCGACGATGAGAATGCCGTTCTTGGCCGCGAGTCCGACCAGGATGATGAGGCCGATCTGGCTGTAGATGTTGAGCGACGATCCGACCATCAAGAGCCCGAACAGGCCGCCGGCGACCGCCAACGGCACGGTCAACATGATGACCGTCGGATGGATGAAGCTTTCGAACTGCGCCGCCAACACCAGGAACGTGATCAAGAGCGCCATGGCGAACGCGAACAGGACCGCGGCGTTGGCGTCCTCCAACTCCTTGGCCGAGCCCAAAAATTCGGTCTGGATGTCCGGCGGCAAGATGTCGTCGGCGGTCTGTTCGAACCACGCCACGGCGTCGCCCAGCGAATAGCCTTCCGCGAGAGTCGCCGAAACCGTGACCGCCCGAACCCGGTTGACGCGCGGCCGGCTGGAGGCGTCGCCCTGTTCCGACAGGCTGACGAGATTCGACAACGGTATCAGTTGTCCGGTGGATTCGGAGCGGACGCGAATGTTCGACAGATCCGACGGGCTGCGGCGCTGCGCCAGTTCATTTTGCACGATGACGTCGTATTCTTCGCCGCCGTCGACGTAGGTGCCGACACGGCGTCCGCCGAGCTGGGTTTCCAGCGCACGCCCGATCGCTTGTTGGGTGACGCCGAGCGCGGCGGCGCGCTCGCTCTCGCGTTTGACGATCAAACGCGGCGCCGTCGGCTCGTAACTCTTGCGCACCCGCTGCAGGTTGGGGTTGTCGCGCGACGCCGCGATGATCTGCTCGGCGGCCGCGTTGAGCTGCTCGTAATTTTCTCCGCCGAGAACGAATTCGAGGTCTTCGCCGCCGCCGCGCCCGAACGGCGAAAACATGCCGCCGAAGGCGCGCACGCCGGTCAGCTGCCCGAGCTTGCCGTTGATTTCGCCGAGCACTTCGTTGCCGTCGCGGTCACGTTCCTCCCACGGAGCCAGCAACACGATCGCGATGCCGGAATTAAACCCGGTGCCGCCGAACCCCGGCACCCGAACCAAAACCGTGTGCGCTTCGCCGCTGTCGAGATACGGCGTGAGAATCGCTTCGACCTTGGCCGCTTGCTCGGCGGTATGGTCGTAGCCGGCGCCTTCCGGGGCCGAGAACGAGAAAAACATGCCGCCGCGATCTTCAGCCGGCGTCAGCTCCGACTCGAGCTGGTTGAACAAGAACACGGCCCCGGCCGCGACGCCGCCCATAAAGAACGTGATCACGATCGGGCGCCCGAGCAGCACCTCAAGAGCGCCGCAGTAAGAACGCCGGACCGCGTTGACCACGGCGTCGACGATTTTCGCCGGCAGCGCCTTCTGGTCCGCCGGCACGAGGAGCTTGGAGCTCATCATCGGAGTCAGAGTCAAAGCCACGAAGCTCGAAATCATCACCGCGCTCGACACGGTCAGCGCCAATTCCACGAACAAGCGCCCGATGAACCCGGACAAAAACGCCAGCGGCGCAAACACCGCCACCACGACCGCGGTCGTGGCGATCACCGCGAAAAACACCTGGCGGCCGCCGCGGTCGGCGGCGACGAGACGCGGTTCGCCGAGGTCCACCCGGCGCTGAATGTTTTCCAGCACCACGATCGAGTCGTCGACGACGAGTCCGATCGCGAGCACCAGCGCCAGAAGCGTCAAGATGTTGATCGAGAACCCGAACGCCTGAAGCACCGCGAACACGCCGATCAAAGACACCGGCACCACGACCGCGGGAATCAAGACCGCTCGGAAGGACCCCAGGAACAGATAGATGATCGCCACGACGAGGAAAAACGCGATCGCGAGCGTGCGCCACACTTCCTTGATCGCTTCGGCGACGAACACCGTTGAGTCGAACGACAGATCGATCCGCAGATCGTCCGGCAGGCCGGCGTTGATCCGATCGACTTCCTCGCGCGTCAACCGCGCCACCTCGAGGGCGTTGGAGCGGGACTGGCGCACGATCCCGAGTCCGACGCGGGTCGTGCCGTTGCCGCGAAACATGGCGCGGCGCTCGTCCGGACCGATCTCCACCCGCGCCACTTCGCCCAATCGGATCACGTGCCCGTCGTCGCCTTGGGCGATCGGCAGCTTGGCGAAGTCCGCCGCCGTCAGGAAGGGGCGTTCAACCCGAACCGTCAGGTCCACCTGCTGCGATTCGATCTCGCCGGCCGGAAGCTCGACGTTGTTGCGCCGAAGCGCGTTTTCGACGTCGTCGGTGGTCAGGCCGCGCGCCGACAAGGCCTGAGGGTCGGTCCAGATCCGCATCGAATAGTTTTGACCGCCGCCGACGCGCACGAAGCTGACGCCGTCCACGGTCGCCAGCCGGTCGACGATATAGCGGCGCGCGTAGTCGGACAGTTCGGTGACGTCGCGGGTCTCGGAAATCAGGCTGAACCACATGATCGGTTGCGCGTCGGCGTCCTGCTTGCGCACCCGCGGCGGGTCGATTTCTTCGGGAAGTCGGCCGGTGACGCGGCTGACCGCGTCGCGGACGTCGTTGGCGGCCGATTCAAGGTCGCGGTTGAGACGGAACGTGATCTGGATGGACGAGCGGCCGTCTCGGCTGTTGGACGTGATCGTGTCGATGCCTTCGATGCCGGACAGCTGGTCCTCGATGACCTGCGTCACACGGTTTTCGACCACTTCGGCGTTGGCGCCCTGATAGCTGGTGTCCACCGACACGATCGGCCGGTCGACGTCGGGCAATTCGCGGAGCGGCAGATTGCGGAACGCCATGACGCCGACGACCACGATCAGCGCGCTGGCGACGGCGGCGAGCACCGGTCGCCGAACGGAAAGCCCGGACAGGGTCATGACGCGCGCCCTTCTTGTTGCGCGATCGCGCTCTCGGCGCCTTCGACCACCTCGACCGGAGCTCCGGGGCGCAGCCGGTGAACGCCTTCCGAGACGATCACCTCGCCGGCCGAAAGCCCGTCGGTGATTTCAAGTCGGCCGTCGCGCCGCGTCCCGGTCTCGACCTGGCGACGTTCGACGACGTCGCCCTCCGGACCGGAGACGACGACATAGACGTACGCCGCGTCGCCTTCCCGCATCACCGCGACTTCCGGCGCGGACGGCGACGTGCGTTGGTCGCGTTTGACTTCCACCAGCAACAGCATGCCGGAGCGCAGCGCCTTGTCGTCGTTGGTGATCTCAGCCCGCACCGTGGCGGTCCGCGTGACCGGATCGACGCGGCTGTCGATCTGCGAAATGACGCCTTCGAAGACGCGCCCGGAGTAGGCGTCGGAGCGGGCCACCAGCGGATCGCCGGTCGCGATCACTCCCAGAAAGACTTCCGGCACGGTGAAATCCAGTTTGATCAATGAGACGTCGTCGAGCGTCGCGATCACGTCGCCGGGCCGAACCAACATTCCCGGGCTGGCGTAGCGCAAGCCGATCACGCCGGCGAACGGGGCCCGCACGATACGGTCCGCCAGGCGCGCCTCGATAGAACGAACCCGCGCCCGCGCCCGCTCGGCCGTCGACTGCAGTTCGTCGGTGCGCTGGCTCGAGGCGACGCCGCGCGCGCGCAGTTCCTCGAACCGTTCAAATTCGCGTTGCGCCTCGGACAGCGTGGCGCGGGCCTCGCTGAGGTCGGCGGCTTCTTCGGCGTCGGCCAGTTCGGCAAGCACCGCGCCGGCCTCCACGAGATCGCCGCTGTCGAAGGAGATGTTCGAAATCACGTCCGTGACCTTCGACGTGACGGTTAGGGACTCATTCGCGCGCGCCGTGCCGAGGGCCTCAACGGTTTCGGAAAAGACCTGTTCGGTCACTCGTTCCACCGCCACAGGGGTCGCGCCGCTGGGCGGACGGCCGGCCACTTCGCTGTTTAGCGACACGCGGGCCGCGGAGGCGAAAACGATTCCGCCGAGCACGCCCAAAACCACGATCAAAAAGAGAAATCGGCCCATATGATCCTCGCGCCGATCCTCTCGGCCAGTGTGTCCCCGATGTGGAGATTCGCGTCAGGGATTCAATATTTCACCCAAAGTGCGACGAACGCGGCGTTTTCCTCGACAATGTTCTTGCCGGCATAGGTATGAAAGACCCCAGTTTGTAAAGACAGGTGCGACGTCAGGTCACGAACCGCGGACAGCTGGGCCTTGTGGGACTCGAACTCTCGGAAAACTCGCGGCTCTTCGGCGCTCCAGGTCGACTGCAATTGTCCCAGGAACAGCCACGTCGAATTCGGTCGCGCGCCAGCGGTCAAATCGACCCGTATTTCGTCCGGATCCCGCTCGTCGGACCGCCAGCGATAGCCGGCTTGAGCGTCGACGAACAGGTTGCGCGCCTCGTCGCCCCAGCTGCGCCCGGCCAACAGGCGCGCTTCAGCGCCGCCGCCGCCGTCGCCGAAGCGCGCGTCCGTCACATTTTCGGTTTCGCCGGCGATCTCAGCGACGGCTTGGGCCGAGACGACTCCGCCCAGCGGCCGGGCCAACAGCACGCGGGCGCCGAAATCGGTGGCGGAAAAGCCGAGGGCGTCTTCCGACGCAACCCCGTTTCCGACCTCGACCCATTGATAGGCGGGGCGCGCCACCAGCGTGACGCGCGGGGTCAGCCCGTGTTCGAGGAACGCCGAAATCTCCGCCTTGCGAAAAATGGTCGGCAAGCCGTCGTCGCCGTCGGCGTCGAAGGCCTGGGTCGCTTCGTCGTACGTCAGCGTGATGATGGCCTGACCTTCGCCGGGCTGTTTCGGCCAGGGGCCGGCCGTCGCCGCGGTGGCGGACGCCATGACCCAACCCAGCGCCGCGGCCACGCCAAGTGCGTCGACGCGCACCTCAGATGTCCTTGGCCAGCCGCACGCCGGAAAACTGCCAGCGGGCGTCGGGCGGGAAAAAGTTTCGGTACGACGGCCGCATGTGGCCGCGAGGCGTCGCGCAGGAGCCGCCTTTGAGCACCATCTGACCGCTCATGAATTTGCCGTTGTATTCGCCGATCGCTCCGGGCGGCGACCGATAGCCTGGGTAGGGGCCGTACGCCGACCGGGTCCACTCCCAAACGTCGCCGTAAACCTGGCGCAGCCCGGGGGCCGCCAGGCCCCGGGGATGACGCGACAGGCCCGGAGACGCGAAGCGCCCGACTTCCGGATCGAACGACCGTGCCGCGAGTTCCAACTCGCGCTCGTCCGGCAGACGTTCGCCGGACCATTCGGCGTAAGCGGCGGCTTCATAATAGGAAACATGCGACACAGGCGCCGACAGGTCCAGCTTTTCTTGCCCGTGGAGCGTGTATTCATGCCATACGCCCTCGATCCGACGCCAATGGAGCGGCGAATCCCAGCCGCGTTGGCAGGCCGCCGCCCATCCGTCCGCCAACCAAAGCGTCGCCGTGTCGTAGCCGCCGTCGCTGACGAACGCGATCCAGTCGGCGTTGGACACCGGACGGTCGCCGAGAAGGAACGGCTCAACCACCTGGCGGTGCCGCGGCCGCTCGTTGTCGAAGAAGAACGACTCGTCGCCGGCGCCGAACTCGAAGACGCCGCCCTCGAAGGCGGTCCAGGTCATCGGCTGCTCAGGCGCGGCCTCGAACGGCTCGGCCGGATACGCCGCCGGCGACGTCGGATTCTTGCTCAGCACGTGCTTGATGTCGGTGACGATCAATTCCTGGTGCTGCTCCTCGTGCGCGATCCCAAGCTCGACGATCCGCGCCTGCTGGTCGTCGAGCCGATCGACGAGGGGCTCCATGGCGGCGTCGATTCGGGCCCGGTACGCCATGACGTCGGCGAGCGGCGGCCGGGACAACATCCCCCTTTCCGATCGCGGATGCCGCGGGCCCTCGTGCTCGTAGTAGGAATTGAACAAGTAGCCGTAGGCGTCCGACGCGGCTTGATGACCCGGCGCAAACGGCTTGAGAAAGAATGTCTCCCAGAACCACGTCGTATGGGCGAGATGCCACTTCGTCGGGCTGACGTCCGGCATCGACTGGACCAGTTGATCCTCAACGCTCAAGGGCGCGGCGAGCCGCTCGGTGTCGCGGCGGGTGCGGCGCCACCGCGCCGCCACCTCGGATCGATCGTCGTCGGTGGTCAAAATTTCGGCCATGCCGTCCGCCCGCTTCAATTTTCTCAAAGATTAACCGGACTGAAAGCGCCGGCGCCAGAACCTCGGCGCCACGATAGCCATTGGCGAACGGTCGGCAACGTGCTGCAGGACCCCGAACAACTTTGCGCTCTCGCCCGCTCGGACGACCCGGCGGTGCGCGGCAAGCTCACGTTGGCCATGGCGGACGTGTGTGCGGGCGCGCGCTTGCCTGACACCGACGCCGGCCGCCTGGTTCGCGAACTGCTTGTGGAACTGGCGCCGCGTGTCGAGCGTGATGTCCGCTTGCGGCTGGCGCAAAAACTGTCCGGCGTCGACTGGGCGCCGCGCGAACTGGTGGCGCAATTGGCGCTGGACGAGATTTCCGTCGCCGAACCAGTGCTGCGCCACAGCCTGGCGCTTCTCGACGACGACCTGATTCGCGCGGCCGATGCGGGTTCGACCGACCACCGCACCCTGATCGCCGGCCGGCCGAATGTGTCCGAAGCCGTGTGCGACGCCGCCGCGCGGCGCGCTGAGCCGCAGGTGTTGAAGACTCTGCTGGCGAACCAAACGGCGACGCTTTCGCGTTCGGTGTTTAAGATCTGCCTGGACGTGGCCGAGACCGACGCGGCGCTGCGCGAACCCTTGGCGCGCCACCTCGCCTTGCCGGCGGATGTCGCGGAGATATTGGTCGGGCTCGTCGAAGAGAGCTTGCGCCTCGAGATCGCCGGCCGATTCCAACTCGATCCCGAACGCCTGTCGACGACGGTCGGCGCGGCGGCGCGCGAGACCCGCGCGGAGGCGGCGCATGACCTGCCCGGACCTCTGATCGAAGACCTTGCCCAAGCCGGCCGTTTGACGCCGAAGTTTCTGGTCAAGGCGGCCGTGCAAGGACGGGCGGATCTTTTCGATCACGGCGTCGCCAAGCTCGCCGGCCTGAGCCCCGACGAAGTGCGGGTCGCGATCGATACCAGCGGCGGCTGGGCGGCGGCTTTGGCATGCCGCGCCTGCGGCGTCGACCGAGCCGACTACCCCGCGGTTCACCGCGGCCTCGCCGATTCGGGCCGCTTGCCGCGGCAATTGCCGACCGAAGCCGGCCGCTCCGGGGCCAACGCGTTCGTCAACATCTCCCCCGCCGGCGCGGCGGCCGCCTTGCGTCGCCTCGCCCGCATGGCTTAATGCCCACCGTCCGAAACGGAGCCACCTATGGCCGAACCGCGCCGCCGGTTCTCCCGCGTCCACTTCGCGGCCAGCCCACGGTCGAAGGCGCGGCAGTCGCTGCGCCGCCTGCAGGCGGCGTATGAACATGTTTCTGCCGACAAGGCCGACGTCGTCGTCGCGCTTGGCGGCGACGGTTTCATGCTTGAAACTTTGCACGCGTTCATGGGCCGAGGCGTGCCGATCTACGGCATGAACTGCGGCTCGGTCGGTTTTTTGATGAACGACTACGCCGAGGAAGATCTGCTTCCACGGCTCGAAGGGGCCTCCGCGGCGACGATTCATCCGCTGCGCGCCAAGGGCCGCGACATACGCGGGCGGCCGTACAACGCGTTGGCGATCAACGACGTTGCGATCCTGCGCGAAACCCGACAGACGGCGAAAATTCGGATCACCATCGACGGCCGGGAGCGGCTGCCGGAGTTGATCGCCGACGGCGTGCTGGTGTCGACGGCGGCCGGCTCGACGGCCTACAACTATTCCGCTCATGGACCGATCGTGCCGATCGATTCCCGGCTCCTGGCGCTCACGCCGATCAGCGCCTTCCGGCCGCGGCGCTGGCGCGGCGCCCTGCT
>JAJFFL010000011.1 GCA_021776705.1 Alphaproteobacteria bacterium | reverse complement strand
ACACGACGCCTTCGGCTTCAAGCCGCTCCATCAGCGTGGCGGCGCGGTTGTAGCCGATCTTCAAGCGCCGCTGCAGATAGCTCGTCGAGGCCTTTCGGTCCTGGGTGACGATGGCGACGGCCTGGTCGAACAGCTCGTTGTCGGCGTCGTCGAACGCCCCCGAACCGCCGCCGAGCGCGGCCAGCAGCTCCGAGGTTTCCTCGTCCGGCTCTTCGGTGATGTCGTCGATGTAGTCGGGCGCGCCTTGCGCCTTGAGAAAGGCCGCGACGGCCTCGTCTTCCTCGTCGTCGACGAACGGACCGTGCAGTCGGCGGATGCGGCCGCCGGCGGCCATGTACAGCAGGTCGCCTTGGCCGAGCAGCTGTTCCGCCCCTTGCTCGCCGAGGATCGTGCGGCTGTCGACTTTGGCCGTGACCTGAAACGAGATCCGGGTCGGAAAGTTGGCCTTAATCGTGCCGGTGATGACGTCGACCGACGGCCGCTGCGTGGCGGTGATGAGATGAATGCCGGCGGCGCGCGCCATCTGCGCCAGGCGCTGAACGGCGGCTTCGATGTCCTTGCCGGCGACCAGCATCAGGTCGGCCATCTCGTCGATGACGACGACGAGGTAGGGCATGTGCTCGGGATCGATGTCGCGGGTCTCGAACACCGGCTTGCCGGTGTGTTCGTCATAGCCGGTCTGGACTTTCCGCTCGAGGCGCTCGCCGCGCCCCATGGCCTCTTCGATGCGGCGGTTGTAGCCGGCGATGTTGCGCACCCCGAGCTTGGACATCTTGCGGTAGCGCTGCTCCATTTCGCGAACCGTCCACTTCAGGGCCGAGACGGCCTTGCGCGGTTCGGTGACGACCGGGGCGAGGAGATGCGGGCAGCCGTCGTAGACCGACAGCTCGAGCATCTTCGGGTCGATCATGATGAAGCGGCAACGCTCCGGCGGCAGCTTGAACATCAGCGACAAGATCATGGCGTTGATGCCCACCGACTTGCCCGACCCGGTGGTGCCGGCGATCAGCAAGTGAGGCATCCGCGAGAGATCCGCCACGAACGGTTCGCCGCCGATGGTTTCGCCGAGCGCCAGCGGCAACGGATTCTTGCCGTTGGCGTAGTCCTTCGACGCCAGCAGCGAGCGCAGGAAGACGGTCTCGCGACGCCGATTCGGCAGCTCGATGCCGATGACGTTGCGGCCGGGCACCACCGCGACGCGGGCCGAAACCGCGGACATCGACCGGGCGATGTCGTCGGCGAGCGAGATCACGCGCGACGATTTCACGCCCGGCGCGGGTTCAAATTCAAACAGCGTGACGACCGGTCCGGGACGCACGTTCTGGACCTGGCCCTTGACGCCGAAGTCCAGGAGGACCGTCTCCAGCTCGTCGGCGCGATCCTGCAGCGCTTCGTCGTCTTCGGCGTCCATCCGCGGCGGCGCGTCCGCGAGGATGTCGAGCGGCGGCAGTTCGAAGTCGTCGTCCCGGGCCCCGAAAAGCGAAAACGACTTGCGTTTGCGCGGCTCCGGGCGCGGCCCGGCGGTCGCCGCCGACGGCGGCTCATAGATGCGTTCGCGCACTTCCGGCTGCGGCAAGAACGTGCGCCGGCGGTTGCGCTCGGCGTCGTCGGCGTACGGCGCTTCGCGCGGCGCCTCCAAGGCGACTCGTCCCTCCACCGGCTCCAAGCGGACGACTTCGTCTTCAAGCCCGCTGAAGTAGCGGTCGGCGAGACGCTGCGCCGCGCGGCGCGAACGCACGCCGAGTCGGCGCGCCGATTCGGCGGCGTCGGCGATGTCGGACGGCGTGACGCCGTAGCCCGCGAACAGGCCGAGGAGGGCGCCCAGAAGGCCGACGCCTCCGGCCCATTGTTCGGCGCCGGGAGCGCGGATCGCCAAGAACCAGTGCGCGGCCTCGGCGTGCATGGCGTCGCCGATCAGTCCGCCGAGACCGACGGCGAACGGCCAGGTCGCCGGCACCGGCAAGCTCGACGCCGCCGTCGCGAGACCGGAAATCGCCATCGCCCCGGCGATCAGGCGGATGGTGACGATCTTCGGCCCGCGGCGCAGCGGCCCGCGGAAAAACAGGATCACGCCCCAGGCGAACAGCATCACGCCCAAGGCGGCGCCGCCCCAACCCAGCCACTGCAACGCCAGATCGCCGACGATCGCGCCGGCGTGACCGAAAGCGTTGGTGGGCGCCGACGAGGCGGCGGTGTTGAGGCTCGGATCAAGCGGGGAATAGGTCAGGGCGGCGACCAGCAGAAACAGACCGGAGGCGCCCAGGGTGAGGCTGGCGAACTCGTTGCGGCGCGCGCGCATGAAACGCGTGATGAAGCCTTCGTTTTCGAAGCGCTCGCCGTCGGGCGTCTCTAACGCCATAAGCCCATTCTCCCCGCATTCTGAGGGTGCTGTTTTTGATGGGCCTAGAGCGCCTGAAAAAGGTTAACGCGTGTTTACCAAATTGGAAAAAATGCCTTAAGCCGTGCGGCTTTTTCCGGCCTTAAAGGTTAACGGACGGACGGCCAAGAGTCTGTCGAATGCGGAGATTTCCGAGTTATCCAAAGGCTTGTGCGGGGTCGTCGCAGGCCACGCGCCGGATTTATCGCCGCCCGTGTTGCATTGCGGCGACAGAGGTGTCGGACGCTTGCGGCGACGCCCCGGAACGCTAGCTTGACGGCATGGCGGACACTCGGACCCGGTATGACGTTATCGTCTGCGGCGGCGGCCTGTCGGGGCTGACCGCGGCGCTGGCGTGCGCTTACGCCGGTCTCGAGGTCGCCGTGGTCGACGCCTTGGACCCGGCGGCGCGGGTCGCGGTCACCTTCGACGGCCGCGCATCAGCGGTCGCCTACGCCAATTATCGCATGTTGGTCCGGCTCGGCGTCGCCGCGCGGCTTGGCGACGACGTGCAAAGGATCGAGACCATCCTGGTCACCGACGGCCGCGCGCCGGACGGTTTGCGCCGCGGCGGACCTGGTCCGGCCTGGCTGAGATTCGACGCCGACGAAGTCGCCGACAGGGAGGAAGGCGAGCCGCTCGGCTACATGGTCGAAAATCGGCGCATGCGGGCGGCCTTGCTCGCCGCGGCGGCGGACGCCGAACATCTCGACCACATCGCGCCCGTCGCGGTGACGGCCGTGTCCTTCGCGCCCGGCGCCGCGTCGGTGTCGCTCGCCGACGGACGCGCTCTCGAGGCCGCGCTCGTGGTCGGCGCGGAAGGCCGCCAATCGGTGGTGCGCCGGGCGATGGCGGTGCGCGAGGTCGGTTGGGACTATCCGCAAACCGGCATCGTCGCGACCACGTGGTCGCCAGAACCGCACGGCGGCGTGGCGCACGAGTATTTTTTGCCCTCAGGCCCGTTCGCGATTCTGCCGCTGACCGGAAACCGCGCCAGCCTTGTGTGGACCGAACGCGCGGCCGCCGCCGGCGCCGCCATGGCGCTCGACGCCGACGACTTTCGGGCCGAGGTGCGCCGTCGCTTCGGGGACTTCTTGGGCGAGGTCGACGTCGAAGGCCCGCGTTGGAGCCACCCCCTCGGCCTGCGTGTCGCGGAGTCCTTCATCGCTCCCCGCGCCGTGCTGGTCGGCGACGCCGCCCGGCGCGTGCACCCGATCGCCGGACAGGGGTTCAACCTCGGCCTCAAAGACGCCGCCGCGCTCGCCGACGTCCTCGCGGAAGCGCGCCATGTCGGCCTCGATGCCGGCGGGCTCGACGTGCTTGAGCGCTACCAAACCTGGCGCCGGTTCGACTCGCTCGCCATGGCCGCGGCCACCGACGTGTTCAACCGATTGTATTCGAACGACTTGGCGCCGGTGCGCTTCGCCCGTGACGTCGCGATGGCGGCGGTCAACAAGATTCCGTTCGCGCGCCGCGCGTTCGCCCGCGACGCGGGCGCCGATTTCGGCGATTTGCCGCGGCTTTTGCGGCCGCTGTAGCGGTCAGTCGCGGCTGAGCCCGGCCTGGTCGATTCGCCGCGCGTAGTCGGCCAGAAGCTGCGCTTGGTCTCGCCCCAGCCGGCGCAATCGCTCCCAAGTGAAAAGTCCGGTGTCGTGGCCGTCGTCGAAAACGATCCGCACCGCGTAGGAGCCGACTTCCTCGGCGCCGGTCACGCCGACGTTCTTCTTGCCGGCGACGAGCCGTTTCTGGCCCACGGCGTGGCCTTGAACGTCGGCGCTGGGACTTTCGACGCGCAACAGTTCAAATGGAATGTCGAGAGACAGATCGTCATCGAACGTGACGCGCAGCGTTTTGGTCGCGTTGGAGAACGTCAAATCCGTCGGCCACGGCGCTTCGGTCATGACTCGCCGTCGAGCTCGCGCGCTTCCTCCGGCAGCATGATCGGGATGCCGTCGCGGATCGGGTAGGCGAGTCGGGCCGACTTGGACACCAGCTCCTGCGCGTCTCGGTCGTACTCCAGCGGCCCGCGGGTCACCGGGCAGACGAGGATCTCGAGCAGTCGCGGGTCGGGCTCGTGCGGCGCGGCGTCGCCGGGCGGGTCGGTCGGATCGGTCATGGGCGCGAGTCTCCTGCATCGCCGCGGCGCTGAAAAGCGCGTCGCGGAGTCGGCGTCAAGAAATCTTGGTCGGGTCGGCCGGTCCGGCCTGTCCGGAACGCAACAGCGCCCTCAACGTATCAACTCGGTCTTGCAGCGTTTCCGCTTCGAGCAACGCCTGCTTTTCCGGCGGCGCGAACGGGCACACCATGGCGAGGGAATTGACCAGGGTTTCGGCCGGCGCGGCCTCCACCGAACTCCAGTCGGCGCTGAGATCATGGGCGCGAAGGAACGCGGTCAACTCCGCGAGCAGGGCCCCGCGATCGAAGCCGGCGGTGGACGACCGTTCGTCGAGATCGGAGGCGAACGGTTCGAAATCGACCTTGGCTTTGCGGTACGGCGTCGTCACGTCGAGTTCCTTCACGATGGAGAAGCGGCACACGCCGGTGAGCGAGATCAGATAGCGCCCGTCGCTGGTCTCCGCGAAACTCGTCAGGCGGCCGACGCCCCCGACGTCGGTAAGCGCCGGCGCCTGGTCCGGGCCGCCGGTCGTGGTCTGCACCATGCCGATCAGGCGGTCGCCGGCGATGACGTCGTCGATCATGTTGAGATAGCGCGGTTCGAAAACGTTGAGCGGCAGGATCGCCCGCGGCAACAAGATCGCCGAATCGAGCGGAAACACCGGGATCGTGTCGGGCAGGTCGCCGGGTCGTCGGTAGCCGAACGCGGCCATCGCAAGCCTCTTTCGCTGTTCACCGGACCAACTTGGCCGAATCGCCGCCGCGTCCAGCCCTGGCGCGGCTCGCGAACCTTGGCTTAGTCTGGCGCGACGCTTCGGGAGGATAGCATGACCCGCACGATTTTCGCCGCCGCTTCCGTGTTCGCGCTGGCCGCCGGCGCGGCGGCGCAGGACGTCGAGGCTCCGGAACTCGACCCCAACGCGCCCGAGCATTGGCGCGACGTCGCGCCGGAGAATCTTCTGATCATCTCGCTGGAATGGGGCGATGTGGTCGTCGAACTCGCCGACCAGCTCGCGCCGGGTCACGCGGATCAGATGCGGACGCTCGCGCGCGCCGGCCACTACGACGAAGGCGCGTCCTTTTACCGCGTCATCGACAATTTCGTCGCCCAGGGCGGCGTCCTGCGCGACGTCGACCCCGAAAACGAGGACGACGACGCCTACGACGACGGCGTCGCTCCGATTCCGTCGGAAGCCGAAGTTCCGCTCGGCGAACTGTCTTTGGTCGCGAACGAGTCCGCCGATCTCTATGCGCCGGAGGCCGGCCACGTCGGCGGCTTCGCCGTCGGCCACGACCCCGAGAAGGGGACCGTCTGGGGCCTGCACTGCTACGCCGCGATCGCCATGGCGCGCGACACTGACCCGGATTCCGGCTCCAGCCACTTTTACATCATCAACGGCCGCGATCAGCGCTATCTCGACCGCAACCTCACGGTGTTCGGCCGTGTGATCGCCGGCATGGACAACGTGCAGAAAGTCGCCCGCGGCGACCGCGCGGTCGGCAACGGCGTGATTCCGGAGGCCGACGACCGCACGCCGATTCTGGGGATGAAAGTCGCGGCGGATCTCGACGCCGCCGACCAGCCGCACCTGCAAGTGATGAAATCGGATTCGCCGGCCTTCGCCGCCGCCAAGGAGGCGAAGTTTTACCGCGACACCGACTTTTTCCAGATCAAGCCGAACGCGGTCGAGGCGTGCGCCGTTCAAGGCGCGGTGCGAACCAAGCCCGACGCGGCTCCGGCCGAGGACGCCGGCGCGGATTCGGCCGCCGCCGAAGACTAGTCGTCGCGCCGTGCCGACGCGTCCGGGGCGCCGTGCTTGACAACAATTCGATGATTAGCTAATCATCAATTCATGAGCACGGTCTTCAAAGCCCTGTCCGACCCGACGCGCCGCCGTGTGCTTGAGCTGTTGCGGGGAGGGCCCCTGACGGCCGGCGCGCTGGCGGCGGAGTTCGACGTCTCGAAGCCGACCATGTCGGCGCACTTCGCGGTGTTGCGCGAAGCCGGGCTCGTCGCCTCGGAAAAGGACGGCAAGTCCGTCGTCTACCATTTGGAATTGTCCGTCCTTGAGGACGCGCTGTTGGGTTTCGCCCAAGCCTTCGGCTGGGAGCTTCGCGACGGTCAGAAGGCCGCGCCGCCGGTGAACGGCCAGGAGGTCGAGAAAAAATGAACACTCAAAAACCAGCCCAGTTTCCGTCGTTGAAATCAGGCGCGGGCATTGTCGTCTTGTTTGCGGCGATGATGGGGATCGCCTTCGCCAAGGAAACCGGGATGATCGACAACGATCTCGCCAAGCGCGGAGTCGGCGCCGTGATGGGCCTGATGCTCGTCCTCGTCGGCAACCTCTTGCCGAAGTTCCGCTTGTTCGACGCGCCGGGCCGCGATCCGGCCGCGGCGATGGCCGCGGAGAGGTTCGCCGGCTGGACGTTCGTCGTCGTCGGCGTGGTTTACGCGCTGGTGTGGTCGCTCGCGCCGATGCCGAGCGCCTTGGTCGCCTCGTCGCTCATCGGGCTGAGCGGGTTTGCGCTGGTGGCGTTGAATTGGGTGCGGGTGGCGATACGAGACCGCGCCGTGGCTGCGGCGCCCGGAACCACGGTCGAAACCTTCACGCGGCGATTCGGGCTCGCCGTGATCTTGATAACGCTGCTCTGGGGCGTCGCAATCTTTCTCGTCGACTACGTCTGGGGCGACCGGGTCTCGCAATGGGCGGCGATCGTGTTCGCCGTCGTCCTCGTGCCGATCACGGGCGTCTACTACATGCGCATCGGCCGCGGCAAGAAACCGGCGAGCGGCCCCGTTTCGCCGGACTCGTAGCGCGCTCTAGGAGAACAGGATTTTCGACAAGCGTTTGCGCCCGTCCTTCGCCGTTTGCGACATCGGGCCGGCGACGTCGAACAGCTTCAACAGCTCCTGCCGCGCTTCGCCCTCGTTCCAGTCCCGGTCGGCCTCGACGATGCGCAGAAGATGACCGACGGCGCCGTCGAGGTCGCCGCGCGAGGCCAGCGCCCGGGCGAGTTCGAGCCGCTTGGCGTGGTCGCCCGGCGCGCCGTCAAGGTGCGCGGTCAGGACGCCGAGCTCTTCGGTGTCGGCGTCCGATTGCGCCGCCAGCTCGAGCGCCGCGAGCGCGCCCTTGAGCGCGGCGTGGCCGCGCTTGTCTTCCGGCACGGAGTCGAGCAGCTGCAGGGCCTGATCCGGCTGGCCGCCGGCGAGGTAGACGCGCGCCATGCCGGCGAGGGCGTCGAGGTTTTCCGGGTCGGCCTGCAAGAGTGCGGCGAAATCCTGCGCCGCGCCGCCGACGTCGCCGGAGTCGAGCGACTCGTGGGCCCGCGACAGCAGCGCCTGAACCTCGTCGGCGGTCGGCCCGGACTTGGTGAGGCGCTTGATGAACGCCTCGATTTCGCTCGCCGGCACCGCGCCCATGAAGCCGTCGACCGGCTGGCCCTTGTCGAACGCGAACACCGTCGGGATCGACTGCACCCGCAGCTGCTGGGCGACCTGCGGGTTTTCGTCGATGTTGATCTTAACCAGCTTGACCGTGCCGTTGGCCTTGCGCACCGCGCCTTCCAGCGCCGGGCCGAGGGTCTTGCAGGGGCCGCACCAGGGGGCCCAGAAGTCGACGATGACCGGGGTCTCCATCGACGGCCGCAGCACCTGCGCCTCGAAGCCGGCGTCGGTTCCGTCGCTGATCAGGCCGCCGTCGTCCTTCGCCGGCGGCGCGGCGTTCGCGCCGATGATCTCCATCGGGTCCTCCGTTGCAATCGGGCCCTTAAGTGGGCGATCCCGCCGCCGGACGCAACCGCCGGCCGGTCACGCCTCGACCGCGGCCATGGCGGCGAAGTCGATGACCGTCGGCGGATGTCCGACGGCGGCGGCGAAGCGCAGGAAATCCTCGCGCGACATCGCCGTCGTGGCGTCGTTCTTGAGCGGATGAAAATTGACCAGGTCGTAAGCCAGCAGCGCCTTGTCGAGCACGAACCGCACCCGGCCATCGCGGTCGTTGATGAGCGCGTAAGCGGTGACCGAACCGGGCGTGATCCCCAGGGCGTCCTCCAACAGATCCGACTTGGCGAACGACAGGCGCTGGGTGTCGACGAGCTTGTGCAGCCGGTTGACGTCGACGGCCGTTTCGCCGAGGGCGCTGACCAGCACGATCCGATCCTTCTTGTCCTTCAAGAACAGGTTCTTGGTGTGCGCGCCGGGCAGCGCGGCTTTGACCTCGCGGCTGTCCTCGACCGTGAACAGCGGCTTGTGCGCGTGCGTCGCGTGCGCGATCCCCAGGGCGTCGAACACCGCGAACAGGTCGGCGCGGGTCGCCGGACGCGGGCATTCCTCGACGGCGGGGTGCAGGGCGGGGGCGTCGGAATCGGTCATGGCCCATCACTAAACGGCTTGCCGCCGGGCCGCCAAGGGCGTCTTGCGTCGTTGTCGCCTTTGCGCCATAACCCCGCCCTCGCCGCGCAAGGGCCGCGGCGCGAAACCTGGCGCGCGGGCGTAGCTCAGGGGTAGAGCATTACCTTGCCAAGGTAAGGGTCGTGAGTTCGAATCTCATCGCCCGCTCCAGGGTTTTTTCTCAAACAGAGCAACGAAGTAGCGGTGCTCGGACGCGGGCGGGCGGCAGTGCGTTTGTGCTAGTTCGCTGGCCGCCGCGCGGGTTGCCGGTCCCCGGGGACGCGAAACCCTCGACCCTGCCCCCCGCGTCTACTCAATCCCCAGCCGCCGCCGCGCCTCCGCGTCGTTCCAGTCGGCCAGGAAGATCTGCGACATGCCGGCGTCGGTGGCGGTCGAGGTCCAGGCGAGCTTGTCGCCGTCGGGGTGGAACATCGGCAGGCCGTCGAAGCCCTCGCGGTCGGTGACCCGGACCGGCTCGCGGGCGCCGGCGGCGTCGACCATGTAGAGCTCGAAGTTGCGGTGGCCCTGAACGTTGGTGGAGAAGATGACGTAGTCGCCGGACGGATGGAACATCGGCGCCCACGACATGAAGCCCAAGTCGGTGAGTTGACGCGCGTCGGAGCCGTCGGCGTTCATGGTGAAGACTTCCGCGGTGCGCCCGTCCTCGGAGAACCGCCGCCAGACGATCTTCGAGCCGTCCGGACTCCAGAACGGACCGCCGTCGTAGCCCGGCGCGTCGGTCAGACGGCGGACGTTGGCGCCGTCGGCGTCCATCACGTAGATCTCCATGAAGTACGACGGGTCGCGGTCGAGCCGAGCCTGGTCGTCGGCGCTCAGTTCGCGTTCGTAGGCGCTCCGGTTGGAGGCGAAGACGATGCGCGATCCGTCGGGCGAATAGGCGCCTTCGGCGTCGTAGCCGGGCGCGTTCGTGAGGTTCGCGTAGCCGCCGGTCGCCAGGTCGTGCTCCTGGATGTCGAACGTCGGATCGAAGTCCCAGGAGTAGCGGCGGGTCTCGCCGCTTTCCCGGAACGCGAACTCGTCCGCCATCTTCGCCGCCGCGTCGGGGTCGTCCTGGGTGGAGCCGAACAGCACCCGCTCCTGGGTCGGATGAATCCAGCCGCACGTAGTCTTGCCGTGGCCGGGAGACACCCGGCGCACGTCGCCGGTTTCGAGGTCCATCACATACATCTGGTAGAACGGATTGTCGGCCTCGCGCTCGGCCTGGAAGATCATCGCCGCGCCGTCGGCGGAGAAGTAGCCTTCGCCGGACCGCAAGCCCTCGAACGTGAGTTGGCGCGGGTTCGCGATCAGCGGCGCGTCTTGCGAAGCGGCCGCGGCGGCCCGGTCGGCGTCGTGAACCGAGGCGCAGGCGGCGAGGCTGAGCGCGACGGCGCCGCCGGCGAGCCCCAATCGACTGAATGACGGTTGCATGGATACTCCTGCGGACTGAAGAATTGAGAGTGTGATGCCACTCATCTCGAGACGAATAAAGCCAAGCAAGACGTCTTAGGGGAGCCGAAGTGCGTCATCGCAGCGCACCAGCGCGGCGTGTTCCGCACGCTCATGCCGCCGCTTCGCGCGGCCCGCTACGCGGCCGGACCAAGGAGATCGTATGACGCCCGAGACGTTAAGCGCCGCGCAGGCGAGGTCGCTGGATATCACCGGACTCGCTTTCCTTCACGAGCAGGGCTCCACGGTCACGCGCGGTTTCGTCGTCGCGCTGGAGGTCGACGCGGGCTCCTGGACGCTGCGGCTGCGCGACGTCGAGGCGCTGAACAAGTCCGCCGGCGGATGGGAACCGGAGGCGGACGTGGAGGAATACAGGGGTCACGTCGGCGAGAACACCTTCGTCCGATACGACGACGGGATGCTGGAGATCTCCGGCTACGGCATGGTCACCCACGTCGCTCCGGCGACCGCCGACCCGTGGGTCGACATCGATTGGCCGGAGCTTGACGGCTACGACGGCGGCCCGATGTCGCGCGGCGGGCGCGCGCGCAATCAATCACGGCGCGCCAAGCGGTGAGCTTCGGCGGCGACCGCCCCCGCCTCGCTCAAACCACCAGCATGCGATGTCCATAGAGCCGCACCAGCCGCGGCTTCGCGGCGCCGGGCTCGAGGCGGGCGCGGGCGTTTTCGAGCGCGCCGGCGTGGGCGTCGAGCGTCGTCAGGAACAGCTTCTTGCCGGCGTGCAGGAACGGGACGAGCTTCGGCGCGCCCAAGAGGTTGAAGCGCGCGAACGCCTCGTGCACGCCCGGCCATCGCGGATTGAAATAGTCGTCGACGAGGACCACGGCGCCCGACACGGCGGTGGCTTCCGCCAGGGCGAGGTCGTTGAGGGTGTGCTCCACGGTGTGCGACCCGTCGATGGAGATCAGGCGAAAACCCTCGGACTGCACGATGTCGGCGGGGGCGAGCGTCAGCGAGTCGGCCTGCACGGCGACGACGCCGTCCGGATCGTGGGACCACAGCCGCACGTGCTCGTCGAACTTCTCCCGCGAGCCGCGGCCGGAATTGTCGACGTTGAGATGCTGGTCGTCGAACACGTCGACGGCGACCGCCTTTTCGCCGGCGCCGCGCAGGGCGTCGAGCGCCAGGAACAAGGCCCCCTTGTGGACGCCGATCTCGAGCACGTCGCCGCGAACGCCAACGTCGGCCTGGTGTGCGGCGGCGGCGGACAGCGGCTTGAGCAACACCGGCGCCACCCAACCGTGAATGTTGGGACGCCCGTTGCGCCAGTAGGCGGCGAGACGGTCGAGCGGGGCGGTCGATATCTGCGGCGGATCGGTCGTCGGCAAGGGGGCGTCTCCGGCGGCGGCTGAACGGCGGCGAACCTAGACGTCCGGCGCCGGCCGCGCCAGCCGCGCTCAAACGCCCTGGCGTTCCTGAATCGTCAGGAGATAGGCGAGCAGCGCGTCGATCTCGTCCTGGTCGAAGTGAAACGCCGGCATGGCCGGATGGCCGTTGCGCATGCGCTCCGGGAAGGCGTCCGCGAGCAGCGATCCCGGGTAGCGTTCAGAAAGGGCGCGCAAGGGCGGGGCGTCCGGATTGCGGCTGGCGTCCTGCCAGCCGACGGCATGGCACGTCGCGCAGTTGAGCTGCGCCAGGCGCTCGCCGCGGGCGTAGGCGTCGCCGGTGACGCGCCCGCCGGCGGCGGTCTCGGCCGGCGGCGCCGCTTGAGGCGCGCAGGCGGAAAAGGCGAGGGCGGTGAAGGCGAACGTGACGGCGCGCATGGCCCGGCTCCCGAGGCGAGAAGGCCCGAGTTTAAGCCCGTGCCGCAGTTGAAACCAGTTCGGGAATCGGGGCGGAAAGACGCAGCGGTCTACAAGAACCGCTCCAGGACCGGGTCCAGCATCAGGTCCTGCGGCTGCAGCGGCCGCGCCAGCGACAGGCCCTCCAGCGTCCGGGACCGCGACAAGGCGACATAGGCTTGGCCCGACGCGAAGGCGCCGCGGCCGAGATCGATGCGGACGTCGTCGAGGGTCAGGCCCTGGCTCTTGTGCACCGTGATCGCCCAGGCGGGGGCGAGCGGGGTCTGCTTGTAGGAGCCGACGACGTTGGTCGAGATCTTGCCGCCGCCGTCGAGATCGTAGCGCACGCTCTCCCAGGTGACGCGCTCGACGTTCACCGGCTCGTCGCGGGCGTCGAACTTCACCAGCACGGACCCGTCGCGGCACTCCAGCACCGTCCCGAGGGAGCCGTTGACGAAACGGCCCGCGGCGTCATTGCGCACCGCCATCACCCGGGCACGCGGCTTCAGCCCGAGGATCTGCGGCGCGGGAAGCCGGTCGTTTTGAAACTTGTCGGCGATTTCGCCTTCGTACACCGACGGGGCGCCGGGCAGGGCGTCGAGTCCGCGTTCGTTGTAGAGCTCAGCCAACCGGTTGGTGGAGGTGAGCAAAATCGGAATCGCCTCGGCGCGGTGCGGCCGCTGGCACACCTCGTTGATCTCCTTGACCGCTTCATGGTCGCCGCCGCGCAGCCGCCCGAGCAGGGAGACGAAGTACTCGTCCTCCTGACGGTGGACGATGCTCATTTCGACGAACGTCGGATCGAGATCGCGAAACACTTGGGCGTCGAAGGCGTAGGGGCTGCGGTAGTCGAGCTCGTGCAGCAAGTGGGCGTCGTTGCGGGTGACGACCGGCGGCAGCTGCAGGAAATCGCCGAACAAGACCACCTGGACGTCGCCGAACGGCGCGTCGGTCTCGCGCGCCACGCGCAGCGCCATGTCGACGTTGTCGAGCAGGTCGGCGCGCACCATCGAGACTTCGTCGATCAACAACAAGTCGAGCTTTTTCAAGAGCTTCTTCTTCAGCCGCCGGGGCTCGATCGACGGGCCGACGGCGAACGGCGCGATGCCGAAGAAGGAATGGATCGTCTGACCGCCGGCGTTGAGCGCCGCGAGGCCGGTCGGGGCGACCACGGCCGTCTGCCGGTCCGACGTCTCCGCCACCTGGCGCAGCAGCCGGGTCTTGCCGGTGCCGGCCCGGCCGACGACGAACAGGGCCGGATCCAAGGCGCCGATGGCGCGCAGGACGTCGCGCTCGTCGTCGGTGACGGCGGCGTCTTTCGGGTCCGGGGCGGCGGCGTCCATGGCGTCATTCAACATGACGCCGATGGTGCGCGCGAGTCGGGCCCCGGCGATAGCCCGGCTGAGTCATTGGTTTCAATCGAGCGCCTCGGGAAACGCCGGCAATTCGGGCACGTCGCCAGGCTCATGCTGGATGACGAACCGCGCCCCGGTCTCGGCGATTCGGGCTTCCAGCTTGTCGTGCGAGGCGAGAGTGGCGTCGCGGTCGGTGTTGAACACCGGCACGCCGCGGTGTTCGCGGTTGGCGTCGAAATGGTACTGGTCGCCGGAAAGAATCACCGGGCCGGCGTCAGCCAAATTGACTTGCAGGGCTTGGTGTCCGGGTGTGTGGCCGGGCAGGGAGATGATCTCCACGGTCCCGTCGCCGAACAGGTCCGCGTCGCCGTCCAACGCCATGACGTTCGCGCCGTCCGTCCACGGCGCCATCGCCTCCCGCGCCTGAACGTTGCCGCCCTCGGCCCAGATCCAATCGAATTCGGCTTGCTGGATCACCAGCGTGGCGCCGCCGACGAGAGGCGCGTTCGCGGTGTGGTCGAAATGGCTGTGCGACAAGCCGAAGTAGTCGATGTCGGACGGCGTCAGACCGAGCGCCTCGATCTGCGCCGCGAGCGTCGTGGCGACGCTGACGGTGAAGGCGCCGTTGACCACCGGGTCGCCGGCGGCGAGCGAGTCGGGAAGGCCGCTGTCCCACAACAGCCAATCGTCGCCATGGCGCACGAGGTAGCAGCTGTCGACCAGATCGAGGGTCTCCCCCGGGTAGGCCCCGTCGTCGTTGAACATGTTGGCGTCCGAGACTTGGATGCGGCCGCAGTCGAGCCGATACAGCGCGACAAGCGGGTCCGCGTCGGCGGCCTGTTTCGGCGTCGTCGCCAAGCAGCCGGCGAGCGCGGCGGCGCCGGCGGTTGAGACGATCCAGGTGCTGGCGCGCATGATGATCTCCCGTGGTGTTGTTGTGTTGCGAGCAGACGTGACCGCCCGCGGACTCGCGATCGGGCGCGCCGCACCGTAACTTGCGGAACTGGGGCGCGACAGCCCTAGGACGAAAGGCGCTACACCATGGCCCGCGCAATCGCCTTCGCGGTCATCGCTCTGATCGGCGTGATGATCTTCTGCATGTGCGTGTACGTCAGCTACGGCTTGTTCTTCGATTGAGCTATTCGAACCGCAGCGCCTCGATCGGGTTCATGCGGCTGGCGCGGTGGGCCGGGTAAAATCCGAACGCGACGCCGACGAACGCCGAGGACCCGATCGCAATTGCGACCATCAGCGGGTTGATCATCACCGGGAATTCGCCGCCCGCGGCGATCGCCATCGTGCCGGCCGCGCCGAGAATCAGGCCGAGCAGGCCGCCGGTGAGACACAACACGACCGCCTCGGTGAGAAACTGGTCGCGCACGTCGCGGCGGCGCGCCCCGACCGCGAGTCGCAGGCCGATCTCGCGCGTGCGCTCGGTGACCGAGACGAGCATGATGTTCATGATCCCGATGCCGCCGACGACGAGCGATATCACCGCCGTGGCGGCGAGCAGCAGCCCGAGCTGGCTTTCGGTTTCGTTGCGCGCGCGGATGAAGTCGGCGAGGTCGAAGACGCGAAAGTCGTCGTCGGCTCCCGGCGCGATGTCGCGGCGCACGCGCAGCAGGTCTTCGATTTCAGCTTGCGCGGCGGCCATGTTCGCGCCCGCCGCCACCTCGACGTAAATGCTGCCGACCGCGTCGCGCACGGTCTGACGGCCGCCGAACAGGCGTTGACGCGCCGTCGAAATCGGCACGAACACGACGTCGTCCTCGTCCTGGCCTCGCGACGACGTGCCTTTCACTTCCATGATTCCAACGATTTCGAACGGAACGTTGTTGATGCGGACGCGGGCGCCGATGGCGGGCGCGCCGCCGAACAGCTGGTCGACAATGGTTTGGCCGACCACCGCGACTTTGGCGCTCGACCGCACTTCCGACGCATAGAAATTGCGTCCGTCGGCGACGTTCCAGTCGCGGATTTCAATGTATTGCTCGCCGACGCCTTCGACTCCGGAGGACCAGTTGACGCCGTTGGCGACGAGATTGCCCGAGCCGTTTTCGCGTCCGGCCGCGGCGTTGACCGCCGGCACTTCCGCGACCAGCGCCTCGACATCGTCGTCCGTGAACGGGTCCGCCGAGCCCGCGCCGCCGCTGCGGCCGCCGCGAAAATCCGCGCCGGGCCGCAGAATCAGCATGTTGGTGCCGAGGCTCGAGATCTGATCTTCGACCGCTTTCTTGGCCCCGGCGCTGATCGACACCATGACGATCACGGAACCGACGCCGATGATCACGCCAAGCATGGCGAGCACCGAGCGCAAGGCGTTCACGCGCAAGGCGCGAAGCGCGACTTTGAGGGAAGCCAGCGGCGTCATCGGTCATCCTCCACGAGCTTGCCGTCGCGAAACGTCAGCCGGCGCTTGGCGCGCGCCGCGACGTCCGCTTCGTGAGTCACCACGATCAGCGTCATGCCTTCGGCGTTCAAGTTCTCAAACAGATCCATGATCTCTTCGGACGTCTTCGAGTCCAGCGCTCCGGTCGGCTCGTCCGCGAGGACGATGCGCGGGTCGT
The DNA here is from genome assembly GCA_021776705.1 of Alphaproteobacteria bacterium. GTDB lineage: Bacteria > Pseudomonadota > Alphaproteobacteria > Caulobacterales > Maricaulaceae > JAJFFL01. Next base: position 9,527 of record JAJFFL010000011.1, on the reverse strand, counting down.
TGGCGAGGGCGCGGGCGATGGCGACGCGCTGTTGCTGGCCGCCGGACAGTTGCGAGGGGAGGTGGTCCATGCGGTCGCCGAGTCCGACCTGATTCAGCCGCGCCGCCGCGCGCTCGCGGCGTGCGTCGGCGGGCACGCCGGCGTACAGCAGCGGCAATTCCACGTTCTCGATCGCAGGGGTGCGCGGCAGCAGGTGGTATTGCTGAAACACGAAGCCGATGGTCCCGCCGCGGAACTTGGCGAGCTGTTCCGGAGTTTGGGCGGCCAAGTCTTTGCCGTTGATTGTCATCGAGCCGCGCGTCGGCGCGTCCAGCGCGCCGAGGAGGTTCATGAACGTCGACTTGCCGGAGCCCGACGGTCCCATGATCGCAACGTATTCGCCGTCCTGAATGTCGACGGTGACGCCGTTGAGGGCGTGCACTTCGGTTTCGCCCATCTTGTAAATTTTTTCGACATCGCGGGCGACGATCAGCGGCGACGTCACGTCGCCGCCTCGCGGGCGCGTACGACCACGAGATCGCCTTCCTCGATCTGGCCGCCGAGAATTTCGGTCGCGCGGTCGTCCGACACGCCGAGGAAAATCCGGCGGGGCGAAATCGTGCCGTCGGCGGCGCGGATCCAAAGAGTCGCGGAGCGTCGCGGCTGGGCGTTGTCCTGCAAGGCGCGGAACTTGGTGATCTGGTCCGGCGTCAGCACGCTTTCGATCGCCTGGTTCATGCGGGCCCGAATCAAGTCGCGGTCGACCCCGCCTTCGCTCGATCGGGCCTGGGCGAACACCTCGCGCACGGCCGCTTGGGCGCGCTCGACCTGTTCGTCGGACAAGCCCAATTCGCCCGTGACGCGGTCCAGCACGCCGCCGCCCGGGCCGCCGCCGCCGCCTCCAGGACCGCCGCCGCCGGATCCGCCCGGACGGCCGCCGCCCGCGTCGTCGGGCGCATCGCGCACCAAGGCTTCGACGGCCCCGCGCGGTTCGAACCGCAACGCCTGGTTGGGGGCCGTGAGCACGCCGGCGCGCGCGCCGGTGACGATGTCGACGTTGGCGGTCATTCCCGGCAACAGGCGCCGGCCAGGGTTCTCGGCCGAAATCACCACGGTGTAGGTGACCACGTTCTGCAGTTCGGTCGGCGCCAATCGAATCTGATCGACCGTGCCGGAGAAATCGACGTCCGGAAACGCGTCGACCGAGAACGTGGTCTCCTGGCCGACGTCGACCTGGCCGATGTCGGCCTCGTCGACCTGGGCGTCGATCTGCACCCGCGTGAGGTCTTGGGCGATGGTGAACAGGGTGGGGGCGGAGAGGCTGGCCGCGACGGTCTGGCCGACGTCGACCTGGCGGTCGACGACGATGCCGTCGATGGGCGAGCGGATGAGCGTGCGCTCGAGGTCGATTTTCGAACTCTCGTAGGCGGCCTCGCGCTGACCGAGTGTGGCCTCCGCGGCCAGGACCTGGGATTCCGCGACCGTGACGTCGGCCCGCGCGCTGGCGAGCGCGGCGACGGCGGCTTCGAGCGCCGATTGCGAGGAGGTGCCGCGATCGGCAAGCTCCTTGGTTCGATTGTACTCCAGCTCGACCTTGCGCAGGTTCGCCTTGGCGCGCCCGACGCCGGCCGCCTGCAGCGCCACCGTCGAGCGCGCCGAAGCCACGGCGGCTTCGGCTTCGCGGACTCGACTTTCAAACGTTTGCGGGTCGATGCGGGCGATCAGGTCGCCTTCGGACACCAGCGTGTTGAAGTCGGCGTTCAACTCCAGCACCTTGCCCGAAAGCTGCGAGCCCACCTCGACGGTGACCAGCGCGCGCACCGAACCGGACGTCGAGACGATCCGCCGCACGTCCCCGCGGGTGACCTCGGCGGTCTCGATCTCAAGACCGCCCGACGTCGACCCGGAGGCGCGCCACACCCAGACGGCGGCCGCCAGCACCACGACGGCGCCAGCCGTCAGGACCCAAACACGTTTCATTCCCTACGCCTCGTCATTCATCCCGACGCCTTCGCGGCCGCCGTCTTAACCCATCAACGCCCCGGCGTCGTCGGTCCGTCGCTGCGCCCGCAGGTTTTCCGCCATAGGTTTCTGACGTCCACGAATTGTTCACGTCAATCCGCTAGGCCAAACGGTTGAACCGTCAAGCTTGCGGCCGCCCCCGCCTGGAATTGTCATGGACGACGTGGACTCCCTTCGACGCGCTCTCGAGCGGGAACGGCTGGCCCGACGGGCGGCGGAAAACGCCCTGTCGACGCGAGCCAAGGCGAACGACGCCGCGCCCGCGCCCAAGACCGTCGCGGCGTTCGACCTCGACCGTGAAAAGGTCCTGTTCCTCGAAAATCCCGTGCCGATGAGCGAAATGGATTTCTCGCACGTCGCCGATCTGATCGATACGCTGCGCCGCGACGGCCAGATCAGCGTCCGGCGCTGGATCGCGGACCACCCGGAAAAACTCGCCGAACTTGTCGCCAAGACCGAAATCGAAAGCGCCAACGCCGCGCTCCTCGAACTGCTCGACGTGCCGGACGTCGACTTTCTGCGCCAGCGCGTCACTTGGTTCTTCAAAGGCGAGTACTACGCCACATTCGCCAAGCTGCTCTGCGCCATTTGGGACGGCGAGCGCCGCTTTCACGACGAAACGCTCTACTTCGCGTTGGGCCGCCGGCCGGTCGACGTGCAGATGCATGTGCGGCTTCCGGAAACCACGGACGACTTGCGCCAGGGGCTGATTTTCTCGGCCGTGGACATTTCCCGTCGGGTCCGGTCGGAATCGGAATTGACGCAGGCGCGCGTGGTCGCGGAACAGGCCAGCGAATGGAAGTCGCGCTACGTCGCCGGCGTCAGCCATCAGCTGCGCGCGCCGCTCAACGCCGTGCTCGGTCTGGCCCAGGTTCTCGAGGGATCCGAGCTGGGCGACGGCCAGCGCGACGACGTCCGTCTCCTGATGCGCAGCGGCGAGCAGATGACGGCGATCCTCGGCGACCTGATGGACATTGCGCGGATCGAGGCCGGCGAGCTGACGGTGAAGACCGAGCCGGTCAAGCTGGCGGAGTTCGCCGGGCAAATGGAACGCACCTGGCGGCCGCAGGCCGCCGAACGCGGATTCTTCGTGTCGTTGCGGTTCGACGGAGCGCCGTCGGACGCGGCCCGGTTCGACCCGCGGCGCCTGCGCCAGGTGCTCGACAACTTGTTCGCCAACGCCTTGGCGACGGTGGTGTCGGGCGGGGTCAGCGCGCACGTGCGGCTTGACGAAGACCGCGGCGGTCCGCGCCTGCGTCTGTCGTTCTCCGACACCGGTCCCGGGCTGTCGGAATCCGAAGTCGACGACTTATGGAGCAGCAAGGCGCCGTCGAACGCCGAGCGCTTGAGCCGCGGCGAACCGCTCGGTCTGTTCATCGCCAAGCGGCTGGTCGACGCGATGGGCGGCCGGATTCAGCTGCGCTCGACCGAAGGCGACGGCGCGACCTTCTTGATTGACCTGCCGTGCGAAGCGGCGAGCGCGGACGAAGCCGACGCGCGCAGCGTGTCGGACACGGGGTTCGCCGACGAATTCGGCGCCCGGCCGCCGCGGGTTCTGGTGTGCGAAGACAACTCCACAAGCCAGCGCGTGATCGGCGCGATGCTCGACGCGCTGGGTGCCGCCGGCGAATTCGTGTCCGACGGCCGGTGCGCGGTCGACGCGGTGCGCGACCGGCAATTCGATCTCGTGCTCATGGACGTGTGCATGCCCGGAATGGACGGCATCGAGGCGGCGAAACACATCCGCGCCCTCGACGGGCCGGCCGCGGCGACCCGAATCATCGCGGTCACCGCCAACGCCATGCCGGAAGACCGGGCGCGCTACTTGGAAGCCGGCATGGACGACATGGTGGCGAAGCCGATCGACGGCGTGGCGCTGGCGCGAGCGATTTCGCGTTGGACGTCGCTGCCGGAGGACGACGCCGACATGTCGCGCGTCGCCTAGCGCCGGAAGCCGCCGAGGATGCCGCGCACGATCTCTCGCGCGATCGACGTCGACGCCGTCCGGATCGCCGACTTCATGCCCGCCTCGACATAGCCTTGGCGCCCGGAACGCGACGACCGCCGTGACTTCGTCGCCTTGGACTTGTCTTTTTCCTTGCGCGCGCGTTCGGCTTCTTTCTCCGCCGCCTTGGCCGCGACGGCTTTTCGGACCTCGAGCATTTCGTAGGCCGACTCGCGGTCGAGATCCTTGTCGTAGCGGCCCGAGACCGGGCTTTCGGCGATCACAGCCGTTCGTTCCGCCGCGGTCAGCGGTCCGAGGCGGGAGGAGGGCGGCCGGATCAAGGTGCGGGCGACGATCGTCGGCGCGCCCCTGTCGTCGAGAGTCGAGACCAGAGCCTCGCCGACGCCGAGTTCGGTGATCGTGGTTTCGGTGTCGAACGCCGGGTTGGGGCGAAACGAATCCGACGCCGCTTTCACCGCTTTGCGCTCCGACGGGGTGTAGGCGCGCAGCGCGTGTTGAATGCGCGTGCCGAGCTGGGCGAGCACCGAATCAGGCACGTCGCGTGGATTTTGGGTGACGAAGAAGACGCCGACGCCTTTCGATCGAATCAGCTTCACGACCTGCTCGATTTTTTCGAGCAGCGCTTTCGGCGCTTCGTCGAACAGCAAGTGCGCTTCGTCGAAGAAGAACACCATCTTCGGCTTGTCCGGGTCGCCGACTTCCGGCAGCTCCTCGAACAGCTCGGACAACAGCCAGAGCAAGAACGTGGAGTACAGCCGCGGGCTGCGCATCAGCTTGTCGGCGGCGAGAATGTTGACGATCCCGCGGCCGCTGAGATCGGTGCGCATGAAGTCGACGAGCTCAAGCGCCGGTTCGCCGAAGAACCGCTCGGCCCCTTCGCGGTCGAGGACCAGAAGCCGGCGCTGGATGGCGCCGACGGACGCGGCGGTGACGTTGCCGTAGCGGCCGGAGATCTCCCGGGCGTTCTCCGACATCCACGCGAGCAGGGCGCGAAGGTCCTTGAGATCGAGGATCAGCATCCCTTCGTCGTCGGCGACCTCGAAGGCGATCGTGAGCACGCCTTCCTGGGTTTCGTTGAGGCCCATGAGTCGGGACAGGATCAGGGGCCCCATCTCGGCGATCGTGGTGCGCACCGGATGGCCTTGTTCGGCGAACAGGTCCCAGAAGATCGTCGGCGTCGATTCGTAGCCGTAGTCGTCGAACCCGATCTTTTGCGCCCGCGAGATCAGCTTTTCGTGCAGCTTGTGGGTTTCCGTCCCCGCCGCGGCGACGCCGGACAGGTCGCCTTTCACGTCGGCGGCGAACACCGGCACCCCGGCCTTTGAGAACCCCTCGGCCAGGATTTGCAGGGTCACCGTCTTGCCGGTGCCGGTCGCGCCCGCGACCAGGCCGTGGCGGTTGGCCCGCTTGAGCAAAAGCTCCTGCCGGCCCTCGTCGGCCCCGCCGATGAACACTGCTTCCGTCATGCAATACCTCAAACCCGAATCGAACGCGCGCGACGATAGGCGCGCCGCGGCCGAAACCGCAACGCCGGGCGGCTTGACTTCCCCGCGCCTCGGCGGACCCTTGGCGCGCCGCCGCCGGAGAACGCCTCCATGGACAACACCACGCGCGCCAGCGCCTTGTTCATCGCCGTCGTCGTCGCGTTCGCCGCCCTTTATTGGCTGCGCGACATCGCGGCGCCGTTCGCCATCGCCGTTTTCCTGTGGCTGATCATGGACGGGTTCGCCAAGGGAATCAGTCGAATCACGCGGATCACGCCGTACCCTCTGGCCTTGTTCTTTGCGGTCATCGTGGTGTTTGCGGGAGCCGGGGCGACCGTCGCCGTGGTCGCCGATTCGGCGACCGAATTCGCGCGCAACAGCGGCGACTACGGGGCTCGCATCGATGAAATCATCGCCCAGCTGTACCCGGTTTTCGGCGGCCGCGGCGAGGCCCCGACCGTCAGCGACTTCATGGCCTCGGACGAGGTCGGGCGGTTTTTCGCTCGTCTCGCCCAGTCGTTGCAGTCGCTCGCCTCCAACGCCCTGTTCGTTTTCATCTACGTCGCCTTCCTGTTCGCCGCGCAGGCGACGTTCCCCAAAAAACTCGACGCGATCTTCCAGGATCCCGACGCCCGCGAACGCGCCCGTCGGGTGATCGGCGACATCCGCGGCAGCATGGAAAAGTACCTCGCCGTCCAGACATTCGTGAGCCTGCTGACGGCGGTCTTGTGCTACGCGACGCTGCGCTTTTTGGGCCTCGACAACGCGCTGTTCTGGGCCTTTTTGATTTTCCTGCTGAACTACATTCCGACCATCGGCTCGATCATCGCGACGATCCTGCCGGTGCTTTTCGCCCTGGTGCAGTTCGACACCTATTGGGAGCCCGTGGCCGTGTTCGCCGGCGTCGGCGTTTGGCAATTCCTGATCGGCAACTTCATGCAGCCGCGCATGCAGGGCGAAAACCTCAACCTCGCCACCATCGTGGTGCTGCTCGGCCTGGCGGTGTGGGGGGCCATTCTCGGATTGCCGGGAATGTTTCTGTCGAGCCCGCTGACGGTCATGGTGATGGCGGTGGCGGCGCAATTCGCGTCGACGCGCTGGTTGGCGGTCTTGCTGTCCTCGGACGGCCGGCCGGAGGTCGGACAGGCGGGCCGCCCCGCGTAACGATCGCACGGCGCTCGAAACTGCGAAACTCGACGGTCGGGCCGATCGGTCGCCGCACCGAAAATCGCCGCCGTTCACTGGCGATCACGAGTCCGTGCGCCGACTTTGTGGCGGCGCGGGGAGGTCCTACCTGAACGTCGACCGGCGGGGCGCCGCCGTTTGATGCGGGATATGAGAATGACCAAACTTTTGTCCGCCGGATTTGTCGCCGCGACGGTGATATTCGCCGCCGCCGCGGCGTCGGAGGGCGGCCGGTCGCCGCTGTACATCGACCGCGCCCCGGACGTCCCGCTCGAGCATCGGCGCTAGCCGAACACCGACAGGCCTCGGCGTGCGTCCCCCCAGTCTGCGAGACGAGGCCTGAGGGGCCGTCGGGACAGTCCCCTCCCGGCGGCCCCGACCATTTTCCCGAGACGACTCACCACGGCAATTCGCGGCCGTCATAATTGAGAAAGCGTCCGCTGTCGGACGCCGACGCGCGGTCGAACAAGGCCTGCTGTCCCTCGGCGCAGGTTTCCGGCGTGATCGTACCGCTCGGGCCGCCCATGTCGGTCTTCACCCAGCCCGGATGCAGGGTCAAAACCGTGATTCCGCGCGGCGCCAGGTCACGCGCCATGGAGCGGCCGATCATGTTCAGCGCCGCTTTCGCCGTCCGGTAGGCGTAAAAACCGCCGGAGCCGTTGTCCGCGATCGAGCCCATGAGGCTCGACTGGTTGGCGATCAGCTTTTTCGTCGACGCCGCCACGTTGTCGGCGAGAACGCGCGACAGCTCCAATGGGGCGAGGGCGTCGACCCGGACGGTGTCGAGAATCTCGTCGACCGCGACCGCGTCGAACACTTGTTCCGCGCTCGGAGGACCCATGACGCCGGCGTTGTTGAACAAGATGTCGACCGGCGTCTCGCCGATCTCCGCCTTGAGGGCGTTCGCCCCGGCCGGGTCGCGGGCGTCGTAACGCCGCACCGTGAGATTGTCGTGGGCGCTGGCGAGAGCCTGAAGCGCAGTCGCGGAGTCCGGATCGCGGGCGGTGGAGATGACGTCGAATCCGCGCTCCGCAAACCGCTTGGCGTGCGCCAAGCCCAATCCGCGATTGGCTCCGGTGACCACGACAACGCTCATCATTCGCCCCTTCTCGGACAAGATTGTGGACAACGATCGTCGCCACTATGCACGTAGCGAAGTTCATCGTTATAGTCTGTCTTGCCTCCTGTGACGCGGACGCCCCCTCCGCGACGTTGCAGGATGCGAAGCGGGCGGGAGTGAAGGCGGCGAACGCCCTTTCACTTCCGCCCGCGGCTTATCCGGCCCCCTCAGATTCCCACGCCGTACGTCTTTCGGACGGCGACGGCGCGTCGCCGCGGGGATTCGGCGAACGCCTCGCGGCGGCCGCATTCAAACGCACCTTGGGCTACGTCAGGTACGACGCGTCTTACGTCGGGATCGACTATCCGATGGGCGACGTGGCCGACAACCGCGGCGTTTGCGCCGACGTGTTGGTGCGCGCCTACCGCGGCGTCGGGGTCGACTTGCAACAGCGCGTGCACGAGGACATGGGCGCCGCCTTCGCCGCCTATCCGCGGATCTGGGGCCTGTCGCGGCCCGACTCCAACATCGATCACCGGCGGGTGCCGAACCTGGAGACTTTTCTGGCCCGGCAAGGCGCGGAGTTGCCGGCGACCCAAGAGGGCGGGGACTATCTGCCGGGCGACGTCGTCACCTACCGGCTCGACGGTTCCTGGCTGCCCCACGTCGCCGTGGTGTCGGATCGGATCGGGGCCGGCGGCGAGCCGATGATCGTGCACAATATCGGGGCCGGCACGCGGCTCGAAGACGCCTTGTTCGAATGGCCGCCGCACAGGCACTTTCGCTGGCGCCCGGACGACCTGCCGGAAGATCAATTCTCCGACGACGCCGATCCGGGACGCGCGCCTTAAGATTGGCTTGCACCGAACGCGGGCGCGACTAGGCTCGCGCCACGTTGAGGATCGGAGAGTGCGGCATGGGGCGCGTGGTTGGGGCGACTTTCGCCTTCCCGAAAGACGAGTTTGAAAAGCGCGCCCTCGGCGCCGCCAAGGACGTGTTCGGCGACGCCGGCGATCTCGGCGGCGCGGCGCGCCGCTTCCTCGCTCAAATCCATGAGGACGCCGTCGCCGAAGATCTCGAGGACATTTCGCTCGACGACATGGTCAGCCTTGCGGCGCGGATGTGGGCCTGGGCCGGCGAGCGGACGGTCGGTCAAACTCTGGTGCGCCTGGAGCCGGGCGCCGGGGCGGACGGCCGCGATCTGCGCCGCGACGTGTTGGAGATCGTCACCGACGACAAGCCGTTTCTGGTCGATTCGGTCATGGGGGAGATCGCCGACAAGGGCGTCGACGTCCTGGCGATGTTCCACCCCTTGTCGAACGTCACCCGGGACGCCGACGGCAGGCGTTCGGCCAAGGGGCGTCCGGTTTGCGAATCGATGATTCAGGTGCACCTGGAGCCGCTCGATCCGACCACCCGCGGCGAACTCGTGGCGGCTCTCACGGCCACCCTCGACGACGTCGCCGTGGTCGTTGCGGACTTCGGGGACATGCGCACCCGCATGGACAAGGCGATCGACGATCTGAAGACCGCCAAGACCTCGGCGTCGCGGGAGGAGTTGGACGAGACGATCGAGTTCCTGCGCTGGTTGCGCGACGACCATTTCGCGTTCTTTGGGGCCCGCGTCTACGAATTCGCGTCCGGCCCCGACGGCCGAATGCTTCAGGAAGAACCGGAAATCATCGTCGAGACCGGGCGCGGCGTTCTGCGCGATCCGGCGCGCCACGTGCTGCGCCGCGGCTCCGAGCCGGCGATTCTGACGCCGCGGATCCAGGAATTCCTGCGCGAGTCGTCGCCGATCATCGTCGCCAAGTCGAACATGCGCTCGCGC
>JAJFFL010000002.1 GCA_021776705.1 Alphaproteobacteria bacterium | reverse complement strand
CTCGACCCCGGTCACCGGGAACCCGATCAGGACGCCCTTGTCCATCGACTGCTTGAAGCCGTTGTCGCAGGAGCTGATGTACTCGCGCGGGATGGAGCCTCCGGTCACCTTGTTGATGAACTGGTAGTGCTTGTTCTCCGCGTCTTCCCCGATGGGCCGCATCTCTCCGGCGAGACGGGCGAACTGCCCGGAGCCGCCGGTCTGCTTCTTGTGCGTGTAGTCGATCGTCGTCGCCCTGCCGAGGGTCTCGCGGTAGGCGACCTGCGGCTGGCCGATGTTGGCCTCGACCTTGAACTCGCGCCGCATCCGGTCGACGAGGATGTCGAGATGCAGTTCGCCCATGCCGGCCATGATGGTTTGGCCGGATTCCGGATCGGTCGAGACCCGGAACGACGGGTCTTCCGCGGCGAGCCGCTGCAGCGCCACGCCGAGCTTTTCCTGGTCGGCCTTCGACTTCGGCTCGACGGCGATCTCGATCACCGGATCCGGGAACTCCATGCGCTCCAGGATCACCGGCGCCGACGGGTCGCAAATCGTGTCCCCGGTGGTGGTGTCCTTGAGGCCCGCGATCGCGACGATGTCGCCCGCGGCCGCTTCCTTGATGTCCTCGCGGCTGTTGGAGTGCATCAGCAGCATGCGGCCGATGCGCTCTTTCTTTTCCTTCACCGAGTTCAGCAGCGTGACGCCGGTCTCGACCGTGCCGGAGTAGATACGGCAGAACGTCAACGTTCCCACGAACGGGTCGTTCATGATCTTGAACGCGAGCATCGCCAGCGGTTCGGCGTCGCTCGTCTTGCGCTTGGTCGGCTCGTTCGTCTTGACGTCGATGCCTTTGATCGCCGGGATGTCGAGCGGCGACGGCAAATAGTCGACGACGGCGTCGAGCAGCGGCTGCACGCCCTTGTTCTTGAACGCCGTGCCGCACAAAATCGGGTGGAAGGCGAGCGCGATCGTGCCCTTGCGGATGAGCTTCTTGATCGTGTCGACGTCCGGCTCTTTTCCGTCGAGGTAAGCCTCCAGCGCGACTTCGTCCAACTCGACGACCGACTCGACCATCTTGCTGCGCCAGTCGGCGGCCTTGGCGGCCATGTCGTCCGGGATGTCGGCTTCGTGGAACTTCGCCCCGAGCGACTCTTCCTCCCAAATGATCGCCTTCATCTTGACGAGGTCGATGACGCCCTTGAAGTCGTTTTCCGAACCGATCGGCAATTGGATGACGAGGGCGTTCGCGCCGAGGCGTTCGCCGATCATCTCGACCGAGCGGTAAAAATCGGCGCCGATCTTGTCCATCTTGTTGACGAACACCATCCGCGGCACGGCGTACTTCACGGCCTGACGCCAAACGGTCTCGGTCTGCGGCTCAACGCCGGCGTTGGCGTCCAAGAGCGCGATCGCGCCGTCAAGCACGCGCAGCGACCGCTCGACTTCGATCGTGAAGTCGACGTGGCCGGGCGTGTCGATGATGTTCAGGCGCTTGCCGTTCCAGAAACAGGTCGTCGCGGCGGACGTGATCGTGATGCCGCGCTCTTGCTCCTGCTCCATCCAGTCCATGGTGGCCGCGCCGTCATGAACTTCGCCGATCTTGTGGCTCTTGCCCGTGTAATAGAGGACGCGCTCCGTCGTCGTGGTCTTGCCCGCGTCGATGTGGGCCATGATCCCGAAGTTACGGTAGTCCTCGAGGGGAATTTCGCGTTTCATTTCAGTTCGAGCCTCAGCAATCGGATCGCGCGCTACCAGCGGTAGTGGGAGAACGCCCGGTTGGCTTCCGCCATCCGGTGGGTGTCTTCGCGCTTTTTCACCGCCGACCCGCGGTTGTTGGCTGCGTCGAGCAGCTCGCCGGCGAGACGTTCGCGCATCGTGTTTTCGTTGCGCGAGCGCGCGGCGGCGACGAGCCATCGGATCGCGAGGGCCTTGCGGCGGTCGGGGCGCACCTCGACCGGCACCTGGTAGGTGGCGCCGCCGACGCGGCGTGAGCGCACCTCGATCGACGGCGCGACGTTGTCCAGGGCTTCGTGAAACAGGGTCACGGGCTGGCGCTTCGCTTTGCCTTCGACGATGTCGAGGGCGCCGTAGACGATGCCTTCGGCGGCCGACTTTTTGCCGTCGTACATCAGGTAGTTCATGAATTTCGTGAGCGTGATGTCCCCGAACTTGGCGTCCGGATGAACTTCACGTTTCTCAGCGCGATGGCGGCGGGACATTTCCGGATCTCCCTACTTCGGACGCTTCGCGCCGTACTTCGAACGGCGTTGCTTGCGGTCTTTGACGCCTTGGGTGTCGAGCACCCCGCGCAGGATGTGGTAGCGCACGCCGGGAAGGTCCTTGACGCGGCCGCCGCGGATCAGGACCACCGAGTGCTCCTGAAGATTGTGCCCCTCGCCCGGGATGTAGCTCACCACTTCGTGGCCGTTGGTGAGACGCACCTTGGCGACTTTGCGAAGCGCCGAGTTCGGCTTCTTCGGAGTCGTCGTATAGACGCGCGTGCACACGCCCCGGCGTTGAGGACAGGCCTGCAGAGCAGGCACCTTGTTCCGCTTCGGCTTGGCCTTGCGCGGCTTGCGGATGAGCTGGTTGATCGTCGGCATGCGCCCGTGAGATCCCGTTGTTCCATCCGGCGGCCGCACATGCGGACGCGCCCGTTCTCCAATGCCCTCCGCCCCGCCTGGGCGAGGAGCGCTACGCAATCGAGGCCGCCCCAGCGCGGCGAAATCCCGCCGCACGAAGCCGCCTCAACACGATGTCTCGACACTTGCGGACCGCGTCTGGGGAAAACCCACTGCCGGTCCCAAAAGTGAGCGCGGAACCTAGTCGCCGAGTCGGGCGTGGTCAAGCCCCGCTTATCCATGAAAACGAAAGGGCCCGCGCCGGATCGGCGCAGGCCCCCGTTACCGCAAATTTTCGCCTCGGATCAGGCGGTCGCGTCGGCCTCGCGTTCGCCCCCGGAGGCGTCTTCGGCGGTGTCTTCCGCCGCCTCTTCGGCGATTTCGGCCGGGAACTCTTCCTCGGCCGCCGCCGCTTTGGCGCGGGCGGCGATGCGGACCTCGTCACGGGCGTCCGCCACCGCCTGCATGCGGCGCAATTCGCCGCCCGTGCCGGCCGGGATCAAACGGCCGACGATGACGTTCTCCTTGAGGCCCTCGAGGGTGTCCACCTTGCCTTGTACCGAGGCCTCGGTGAGCACGCGCGTGGTCTCCTGGAACGACGCCGCGGAGATGAAGGAGCGGGTCTGGAGCGACGCCTTGGTGATCCCGAGGAGCACCGGCACGCCGGTCGCGAGCTTCTTTCTCCCCGACTTCATCTTGTCGTTCATCTCGGCGAAATCGATGCGATCGACCTGCTCGCCGACAATGAAGCCGCTGTCGCCGGCGCCGTTGATCTCCACCTTCTGAAGCATCTGGCGGACGATGACTTCGATGTGCTTGTCGTTGATCGGCACGCCCTGGAGCCGATAGACCTCCTGGATCTCGTTGACCAGATAGTCCGCCAGCGCCTCGACGCCGAGGATCGCCAGGATGTCGTGCGGGGCCGGATTGCCGTCCAGGAGGTATTCGCCCTTCTGGATGGTGTCGCCTTCCTGGACCGTGAGATGCTTTCCCTTCGGCACC
>JAJFFL010000001.1 GCA_021776705.1 Alphaproteobacteria bacterium | reverse complement strand
CGCTCCAGCAGCTTCGCCTTCGACGACGCCGAACCGCCGCGCATAAGCCAGCCGCTCGTCAACCCGACCAGCCCGGCGACGATCAGCAACATCCACAGTTCGCCGATGAGATAGATCATGAATGCGTCCTCGGTCGGTCAGTCATGAATGCGAAAACGGACGACCGGACCGTTTTCGCCGGCGACGTCAGGATCGATCACGGTGGACACGTCCACGCGATACGCCGACCCGTACTCAAGCACGAAGAAGTCGGCGACCGCCTGCGCGCGCGACCGCGCCAAAGCTTCTTGTCCGTCGCCGGCGACGCCGACGACCATCACGGAAAAGCCGCTGCACCGCCGCGCCGCGAGCGCCAGTCGATCCAACAGCGGATAGCTTTCCTTTTCAATGACCGATCGCTCCTGGATGAACAAGATCTCTTCGCCCTCCAACAGCGCCGCGACCGTGTCCGCGCACAGCCCGCGATCGGTGATCGCGCCGAGTTCCGTCGCCGCGCTTTCGGCCACGGCCGTCTCGCCGACGTCGGTTTCGGGGGCTTCGATCTGCGCCACGGCGACGAACGGCGACGGCAACTTGGCGATCGATGAAACGATCCGCTCTTTCACGAGCAAGCTCGACGCCGCGCCGTCGATCCGCAATCGATCGTCGCGCATCACCGCGCGACCGTCGTTGAGGTTGGCGACTTGCGACAGGGCGGCGCGGGCCACGGTCATCCAGGCGGTTTCGTCCGGGGCCCCGCGGGCGATCGTCATCTGGTCCAAGACGCCGCCAGGAAACAAGGTCTCAGCGTAGGTCACCAAATCCGCCCGCGCCGACCGCGTCGGCACGGCGCCGGTCAACGTCACGCGAAGGCCGTCGCGGGCGACGCGCCACTCATAGGGCGACACTTCCGGAGCCAAAGTCGTGTTGTCGCGCACGGACAAGATGCCGCCGCGCCAAAACCCGCCTCGCCCGACGGCGTTCTGCACCAGCGCGACCGCGTCCGCGCGTTCTTCCTGCCGCGGCGCCTCGCCGTACAGGACCGCGATCTGGCCGTTCATTTCAATCTGCGCCCATTGGTAATCCTTGGCGCGCAAGGCCGCCGACGTGGTTTCGTTCAGCTCGCTCTCGACGCGCCGGGCGATGCCGAAGCAGTCGCTCATGAAATAAGCGTTTCCGTCGTGGATGCCGACGTAACCGATGCCGCCGAGCGTCACGACAAACAACGCAAAAACGAGCAATTGTCTCATGGTTTCAAGGAATCCGCTGGCGGTTTGGATTGGCGCGCGCCCGGACGCGCCACTCGGTGTCGATACGCCAACCGCCGGGCCAAGTCGATTCGTGCGCGTCAATCGGGCCGAAATGCGAACGGCGCTGCGCTGCGGCGGTTTTCATCGACAAAAAGCCGTCGCCGATAAGGAGGATGGGCCCGCTCGCGGCAGTCCGGCCGGTCGCACAAGCGGCACGTCACCCCGATCGGGTTGCCCGGCGCGGACCTGTCCAGCCGGTCCGCGTACACCACGTCGCCGGCATGCTCTGCGGCGCAGCCCAAGACGACCACCACCGGCCGCGGTGGTTCGTGGGTCGCCGGCACGACCCGCCGCACGGCGCGCGCGATCGACAAAAAACGCGTCCCGTCAGGCAATTCCACGATCTCAGACAGAATGCGCCCGTCGGCGCGAAAGGCGTCGAACATCGACCAGCGCGGACAGGTCCCGCCCGACCGCGCGAAGGGAAACACGTCGGACCCGTATCTTTTCGACACGTTGCCGGCATGGTCGGCGCGCAACATGAAAAACGGAATCCCGCGATCGGCGCGGCGGCCCAAGGTGGTCAAGCGGTGGCCCACCTGTTCGAAACTCGCGCCGAACCGGCGCGCCAATTGATCCAGGTCATGGCGCGTCGACGCCGCCGCTTCACGGAACTTCCTGTAGGGCATCATGGTGGCGGCGGCGAAGTAGTTGGCGAGGGCGACTTTGTACAGTCGACGCGATTCCGGAGTCGTCAGCCGCGCCGGTTCCGCGACGGCGTCGATCGCCTCTGTTTGTTCGATCAAGGCGAGTTGCGCCAACAGTTGAAACACGCGGGACGCCGGGTCCAGCATTTCCGACAACAGCAGGCGCCGGCCGTGGCGGTCGAAACGGCGCAGCGACTCCCCCATCACGTCGGCGGGGACCTGCTTGACCGTGATCCCGTGCCGCTCCGCCAGCCGCGCCGTTCCCGACGCGATCAGGTCGGGCCCCGACGAATCAAGGCCTTCGCGCAACGCTTCGGCCGCCGCTTCAAGCTCGGGAAAATGATTGCGCGCCGCGTGCAGCGCCTCGCGCACTTCATCCATCGGCAGCTCGCCGCCGATCGGCGTCGAATGGCCGGATTTTTCGAGCCGGTCGATGAGGCCGGCCGAGTCGGCCAACAGATCGCGGTAGGCGCCGTGCAGGCGCAGAACGGCGTCGATCAAGTTGGGGTGGCGCTCCGCCGCCTCTCGCCGTTCCGCCTCGTCGACGTCATAGGCCGCCAGAAGCGGATCCGAGAACGCCTCGCGCAAGGCGGTGAGCGTGCGCTCGTCGGCGTCCGGCGACAGGCCGCGCAAATCCAGGTCGTAGGTCTCCGCCAGGGCCAACAGCACGCGCGCTGAAATCGGCCGCTGATCGCGTTCGATCAGGTTCAGGTAGCTCGGCGACACCCCGAGATCCGCCGCCATGTCGGCCTGCGTGACCCCGAGGCCCTTGCGGAATCGCTTGATTTTCGCCCCCGCAAACAACTTGCGCTCGCTCACGACCGGCCCCTTCGGATTTTCAAACTTTACAAACTTACAGCATTGTTCCCTTACAAATATGACAACGCAACCCTTTTGGGCGTGGTGCTTGCGTGACATTCGCTACAAGCCGCGCGACGGTTCGGATTGACACGAATCACGCGCTCGACCTCAGGAGATCCCATGCGCCCGCTCGATTTCACGGCCCTGACGCCCGCCGCCACGCCCGACCGTTTCGACGGCGTCGAGCGCGACTACCAACCTGAAGACGTCATCAAGCTGCGAGGCTCGCTGACGCCCGCGAACACGCTGGCGGAACGCGGCGCGGCCCGGCTTTGGGAGCTCTTGAAGTCCGAGCCCTACGTCAATGCGCTCGGCGCCTTGTCCGGCAACCAGGCCATGCAGATGGTCCGCGCCGGGCTGAAGGCGATCTATCTGTCGGGCTGGCAAGTGGCGGCGGACGCCAACACCGCCGGCGCGATGTACCCGGACCAGTCCTTGTATCCCGCCGACTCGGGCCCGGAGCTTTGCCGCAAGATCAATCGAACGCTGCAGCGCGCCGATCAGATCGAGGTCGCCGAGTCGGGCAAGGCCTCGCGCGATTGGTTCGCGCCGATCGTGGCCGACGCCGAAGCCGGATTCGGCGGGCCGCTGAACTGCTACGAGATCATGCGCGCCTACATCGAGGCCGGCGCCGCCGGCGTCCACTTCGAGGACCAGGTCGCGGCGGAAAAGAAATGCGGCCATCTCGGCGGCAAGGTTTTGGTGTCCACCCGCGCCCACGAACGCAATCTCAACGCCGCGCGCCTCGCCGCCGACGTGGCCGGCGCGCCGACGGTGCTCGTCGCCCGCACCGACGCCGAGAGCGCCACCTTGATCAACTCCGACGTCGACGAACGCGACCACGAATTCATCGATTTCGGCGCCGGCCGCACGTCGGAAGGCTTCTACCGCCTCAAGTCCGGCATGGGCGTCGACCACTGCATCAAGCGCGGCCTCGCCTATGCGCGCCACGCCGACTTGCTTTGGTGGGAGACCTCGAAGCCGAACCTGGACGAGGCCAAACGCTTCGCCGAGGCGATCCAGGGCGCCTTCCCGGGCAAGATGATGGCCTACAACTGTTCGCCGTCGTTCAATTGGGAAGCCAATCTCGACACCGACACGATCAAGAGCTTCCAGCGCGAACTCGGCGCCATGGGCTACAAGTTCCAGTTCGTGACCCTGGCCGGGTTTCACCAGCTCAACTTCGGCATGTTCGAACTGGCGCGCGGCTACAAGGACCGCGGCATGGCCGCCTACTCGGAACTCCAACAAGCCGAATTCGCCGCCGAGTCGAACGGCTACACCGCGACGCGGCACCAACGCGAGGTCGGCACCGGCTACTTCGATCTCGTCAACACCATCCTCTCCGGAGGGCGCTCGTCGACGACCGCGATGCAGGAAAGCACCGAGACGGCGCAGTTCATCCACGCGGCGGAATAGGTTTCGACGATCCGCCGCCGCGACCCGGAGACAAAGATGACCGCCGTCGACGCCGCTTCGACCGTTCACGTGCATGGCGACCGAACGCCGGAGTTCGACGCGGTCTTGAGCCGCGACGCGCTGGCGTTCGTCGCCGATCTCGAAGCCCGGTTCGGCCCGCGGCGGCGCGAGCTTCTCGCCGCGCGCGCCGAACGGCAGCAACGCTTCGACGCCGGGGAGGCGCCGGACTTCGATCCGGGAACGGCGGCGATTCGCGACGGCGACTGGAGCGTCCGGCCGGCGCCGGCGGACCTGCAGGACCGGCGGGTTGAGATCACCGGCCCGGTCGACCGCAAGATGGTCATCAACGCTCTCAATTCCGGGGCCAAGTGTTTCATGGCCGACTTTGAAGACGCCACGTCCCCGACCTGGGCGAACCTGATCGGCGGCCAGATCAACTTGCGCGACGCCGTCGCCCGGACGATCGCCCACGTCGATCCGGCGACCGGCAAGCGCTACGGCCTCGGCGACGATCTGGCGACGCTGATCGTGCGGCCGCGCGGCTGGCATCTCGAGGACGCGCATCTGAGCCTCGACGGCCGCCGGCTCTCGGCCGGGCTGGTCGATTTCGGTCTCTACGTGTTTCACAATCACGCCGCGCTGCGCGGCCTCGGCTCCGGACCGTATTTCTACCTGCCCAAGCTCGAGCACGCCGACGAGGCGCGGCTGTGGGCCGACGTCTTCGCGTTCGCCGAGGCGCGGCTCGGCCTGTCGCGCGGGACGGTCCGGGCGACGGTGCTGATCGAGACCCTGCCGGCGGCGTTTCAGCTGCACGAAATCCTCCACGCCCTGAAGGATTGGGCCGTCGGTCTCAACTGCGGGCGCTGGGATTACATCTTCAGCTACATCAAGCGGCTGCGCGCGCGCCCCGACCGGGTGCTGCCGGACCGCGCCGCGGTGACCATGACGGCGCCGTTCATGCGCGCCTACGCGCGGCTCGTCATCGAGACCTGCCACCGCCGCGGGGCCCACGCCATGGGCGGCATGTCGGCGTTCATCCCGGTCAAGGACGACGCGGCGGCCAACGCCGCGGCGATCGAACAGGTGCGCGCCGACAAGTCGCGCGAAGTCCAGGACGGCCACGACGGCACCTGGGTGGCGCACCCGGGCCTGGTCGCGGTGGCCAAGGAGGTGTTCGACGAGCACATGCCGGCGGCCAACCAACTCAGCCGCACCGCCGGCTACACGGCGACGGCGGCCGAACTCACCGCGCCGGCGCCCGGCGCGATCACCGAAGCCGGCGTGCGCGGCAACGTCGGCGTCGCGGTTCTCTACGTCGCCTCGTGGCTGCGCGGCCAGGGAGCCGCTCCGATCCACAACCTGATGGAGGACGCGGCGACGGCCGAAATCGCCCGCGCCCAGCTTTGGCAGTGGCGCACCCACGGGGCGCGGCTCGACGACGGACGCGCCGTCGACGCCGCCCTGCTCGACGACATCTTCGACGACGAACTGGCCCGCCTGCGCCGGGACCTCGGCGCCGAATTCGACACCGGCCGCACGGCGGAGGCCGCCGGCGTCGTCCGCGACCTCGTGTTCCGCAGCGACTTCGTCGAGTTCCTGACCCTGCCGGCCTACGAACGGCTCATCGAGCCGCGCCGCCCGGTCTAGTCGAGAACCGGCGCGCCGGATTCGGTTTCGGCGATGATCTGATCCACGAGACGAATGTGGCCGCGCAGACGGTAGACGTCGTCGTTGTAAGGCAACGGCACCTTGATCTGGCCGACCTCGTCCAGAATTCCCTTGAGTTCACCGCGCACGCGCGCCCGTTCGATGACGGAGTCGGCGTGCCGCCCTTCCGTCTCGAGCCGCCGCAAGTCCCGGTACCAGCGGATGATCCGCCGCCGCACCTGCCACCGGTAGACCGGCGGCGCCGCCTTGGCCAACGGGTAAATGAGCGTCAGCATAGGGATCGCGAGAACCCACAAGCGGTCGACGAGATTGGCGGCCCAAAACGGCAGATAGCGCCGCAGGAAACTCGGACCGCCGCGCTCAAAGAACCGCTTCGCCTGGTCGCTGAGCGGAAACGCGACCAGGTCGCGATTGGGAAACGCCCCGGGCGCGGTGAGCACCCCGCCGCCGCGAAAATTGTCGAACGCGCCTTGCAGCAGCAGGGACTCGATCGCCGGGTGAAGATCCCCGCGCACCACCAAGGCGGCCGCCGGCGCGACCAGGGTGACGTCCTGGCTCGGCACGTCGCGTTGCATGTCGATGACGCCGCGCGGCAGCAACAGCGACGACAGGTACCGGTGACGGCGTTCGTAGGCCGTGGCGCGCTCGAAACTGAGCACCGCGAACCGGTCGTCGACGAGCAGATCGCGGATGTAAGGCCGGTCCGGCGAGGTCACATAGATCGCCGCGTCGATGTCGCCGCGCCTCAACGCGTCGGCCGCGGCGGCGCCGGTGAGCGGCGAGAACCGCGCGTCCTCGGGACCGACGCCGTTCTCCTCCAGCAACAACAAGGACAGCGCTCGAATGCCGGAACCCTCCGGTCCGATCGCCACCCGCGCGCCGGCCAGCCGGCCGAGATCGTCGATCTCGATTCCGGCGCGGGTGAACACCCACAAGGGCTCGTAGAACAACGCCCCGAGCGCTTCGAGGCCGGCCGTCGCCGTCTCGTCGTCAACCCCGACCCCGCCCTGGATGATGGCGACGTCGACAGTCCGATCCTTGAGCAGCTGGAGATTCTCCACCGAGCCGGACGTCGGCACGAGCTCCAACTCGACTCCGTAGCCGGCCAAGCTGGTCCGCAAGAGGTCGCCGGCCGCGGCGTACGCGCCGCCGTCGGTTCCTGTCGCCATGCGCACCGACGTCGGCGGAGCCGGATCGACCAAGCGGGCGACCGCGAACAACACCGCGGCGATCAGCACCGCGCCGGCGGCAAACACCATCCATGCCAGGCGCGCTCCCGAGAACCAGACCGACTCT
Organism: Alphaproteobacteria bacterium; assembly: GCA_021776705.1. GTDB lineage: Bacteria > Pseudomonadota > Alphaproteobacteria > Caulobacterales > Maricaulaceae > JAJFFL01. Next base: position 4,531 of record JAJFFL010000001.1, on the reverse strand, counting down.
GAGCGCGTTTGCATCGTCCCGACCCGTGTTAGTTGGTTCCCGCAAACGCAAGCTGCAACCGTCGCGACGCGGGCGCAAGCGGCGTCTCGGACGCGCCGGGACACCCTGTGGACAGCCTGCGCCGACGCATGGCACGCGATGGTGAGGGCGCTTTAAGGTCCCCTGCGGGCCCGGAGGGAGACCAAACGCGTTGCTCAAAGTGTTCTCCCGTCCCCAAGCCAACGATCTTCGTCGCGCCGCCCGCGCGGCGTTTGAGGCCGACGACGGCGCCAAGCTGGACGCCGCCTGTCAGGCGCTTCTCGCCCGTCATCCGGAAGATTCCGAGGCCCGGCGGTTGCTGGGCCGCGCGGCGCTGCGCGACTTTCGTCCCGACTTGGCCGTAACCTGGCTGCGGGAGGCGGCGGCGCGCCGTCCGGACTCGCCGGGCCCATGGACGGATTTGGCGCGGGCGCTGAAAGCGTTGAATCGCGCCGGCGAAGCGGAAGCCATCTTGTCGGCCGCCGACGCCCGCGGCGTGCGCTCTGCGCCGCTGCTCAGCCAGCTCGGCTACCTGCGCGCCGACCTCGAGCGGTTTGAAGACGCCAAGGCGGCGTTCGAGGGCGCCATCGACATCGATCCAGTTCGTGGCGACGCCTATCGCGGCCTGGCGCTCGCCGGCGGCCTGAACGCCGCCGACCCGTTGCGGGTCCAGGCCGAGCGAGTCGTCGCCAAAATGCGCATGGAGCCGAGTCAGGCCGCGCTCGTTCATCACGCGCTCGCCGAAGCGGCGTTGCGGGACGGCGATTTTTATGAATTTTTGCGCCGTTTGGCGGACGCGAACACGGCTTCCGCCGCGGCCTGGGGGCGCGCGGCCGATCCGCTGGAAGCGCTCGAAAAACGTGACTTGCGACTCCTTCGGCGCAGGGCCCCGAAGCTGGCCGTCGACGACGAGGTCGTCCCCCGTCCGTTGTTTCTCATCGGCGGAGGCTGCGCAGGCCAGCCGCTCGTGGAGGCCGCGCTCGCGGCCGCCGGCCTGGCCGAGTCGAAACGGGCGTTCGGCGCATTCGGCGGCCCCGTGGCGCGCCACGTCGAATCCGTGACCCGCGCCGAATTTCCCGAAGAGTTCGAGCGCTTGGACGCCGCGGCGCGCCGGGCCGCCGCGCAGGCCTACCGCGATCGCGCCGGCGCCGCGTCCGACGCGCGGGTCGTCGTCGACCGCGCTCCGGAATGCGACGCGGCGATCGGCGCGGCGGCGCATTTGTTCCCTGACGCGGTGTTCGTTCGACTGCGCCGGGATCCCTTGGATCAGGGCCTGGCGATCTACCGGCGGCCGTTCCGCACCTCGCCGGGCCGCGTCACCGACCTCAAGGCGATCGGCCGATGGACCGTTCTGCGAGCCAAGAGAGACGCGCGTATCGACCGGTGTCTCGGCGACCGGCTCATCGACGTCCGGGCCGAAGCGCTGGTTCAAGACCCGGCCGCCGCGACGGCCCGCATCGCCGCCGCCCTCGGCCTGACGCTCGACGCCGTCGCCGCTCAGTCTGTCGGGCGCGCGCGGGCGCCGTTCGGGGAAGACGACCCCAACGCCGCTCCGCCCCTCGAAATCGTTGAATCGGCCGGCGAACTGGAGCCTCTCGCGCGGGCCTGCCGCAAGACCCGCGACGCCTACGGCGCCGACGCCGGCTGACGCCGGGCGCCGGGGAACCTTTCCTTCTCCCCGCCGCCTTGCTACGCCGCCGGACGAATGGCAACGGACCCGCGACCATGACGATGCGCTGGCTTCTCGCCGCGATCTTGCTGGCGGCGGCGCCGGCCGCGGCCCAGGACGCGCCGCGGCTGACCGCGCGGCCGGACCTCGGCATGAACTTGCCGCCGGGATTCGACGGGACCGTCTTCCATAAGATGGACGGCATTCCGCGCGTCTTGGCGGTGAGCGACGACGGCGTGGTCTACACGATCCGCTTCGAAACCTCGGTCGCCGACGGCCGCGGCGGCTGGTTCGATTTTTTCGCGCCGAAATTCGGTCTCTTCGCCCTTAAGGACGACGACGGCGACGGCCTTGCGGACCGGCGGGAAGCGTTCGGCGGATTCGCCGGATCCGGTCTGGCCGTGCGCCGGGACGGCGACGGCCAGGAATGGATCTACGCGTCCAGCGAAACCGAGATATGGCGCTGGCGCCGCGCTCCCGGCGAACTCGCCCCGTCCGCCAAGCCTCAACGCGTGGCGAAGGGATTTCCGCGCCAGGCCGAACACCCCTACAAGCCGATCGCGTTCGACGACGCGGGCGGCATGTATGTGATGGTCGGCGCGCCCTCCAATGTCTGCAACAAGAACCGCCGCCAAAAGGATTCACCCAGCCTCGACCCGTGCCCGCAACTCGACGAGCACGCTGGGGTGTGGAAATTTGACGCCGACGCCCTTGAGCAGGACTTCGCCGACTCCGAGCGCTGGGCGAGCGGCTTGCGCAACATGGTCGCCTTTGCGTGGTCGCGGTCGCAGAACGGACTCTACGGCCTGCAACATGGTCGTGACGTGCTGGCGCGGTTGTTTCCGCAATTCTACAGCGACGCCGACAGCGCCGAACTGCCGGCGGAAGAGTTTCATCGCATCGAGCGCGGCGACGACCTCGGCTGGCCCTATTCCTACTTCGACCACCGCGCCGGCGTGCGCATGGTCAATCCGGAATACGGCGGCGACGGCGGGACCGCGGCGGAAAGCGGCAAGAAGCCGCTGATTGGATTTCCGGGCCACTGGGCCCCGATGGCGCTCGCCTTTTACGAACGTGGAAACGCTGTTCCGGACGCTTTTCCCGACGCTTACGCCGGCGGCGTGTTCGCGGTTTTCAAAGGTGGATGGAATCGCGCGCCGCTGCCGCAGCAGGGCTTCCGCGTCGTCTACATCCCGATGGCCGACGGCGTTCCGTCCGGCCCGTGGTCGACGTTTGCGGACGGATTCAAGGGCAAGCCGGACGTCGCCGCCCAAGGCGGCGCCGCGCATCTTCCGACCTCGGCGGCCGTCGGTCCCGAAGGCGCGCTCTATCTCGGCGACCAGAAGACCGGCACGATTTGGCGTGTCGCTTGGGTCGGAACCGCCGCCACCAACGGCTATGAAGATTTGCCGCTTGTCGGCGCGCGCGCCGCGGCGACGGCCGCCGCCGCGTTGCCGGCGATGCGGGGCGTCAGCCCGTCGGACATGGCGCGCGGACGCGACCTCTACGACAGCCATTGCCAAGCCTGCCATCAGGCGGACGGCTCAGGCATGGCGCAGTTTCAGCCGCCGTTGATCAATTCAAAGATCGTGCGCGGCGCGCCCAAGGATCTCGCCGCGTTCGTTCTGCGTGGGTCCGACCCCATCGCCGACTCTGAATGGTCGGGCGTGATGCCGGCTTTCGCGACGGAGGATCTCAGCGACGAGGACATGGCGCTGCTCCTGAATTACATTCGCGCCGCCTTCACCAAGGCCGGCAAGCCGGTCACCGAAAACGACGTCGCCGCGGCTCGGGCCGGGACGCCGTGAGCGCGACGTTTCGCATGGCGGCGGTTCAGGCCGCCTCGCCGTTCTTCGACAAGGCCGCCGGCGTCGAGCGCGCGTGCGCCCTGATCGCTGAGGCCGGCGCGCAGGGCGCCGATGTCGCCGCGTTCGGCGAAACGTGGCTGCCCGGCTACCCGTTCTTCGTCGACTCGCCGTTGTCGGATCTGTGGTGGGAAGCGGCGGCGGCGTACTTGGAGAACGCCGTGCGCGTGCCCGGCCCGGAAACCGACGCGCTGTGCGCCGCCGCCAAGGCCGCTGGCTGCGATGTGGTCATCGGCGTCGCCGAACTGGACCCGTCGACCGAGGGCACGGCCTACGCCAGCCTCGTCTTCATTTCGCGGGACGGCGAGATTTTGGGGCGGCACCGCAAGATCAAGCCGACGCATCACGAACGCTCGATCTGGGGCGACGGCGACGCCAAGGGTCTGAAGGTCCATCCGCGCCCCTATGCGCGGCTGTCGGGGCTCAACTGCTGGGAGCACAACATCGTGCTCCCCGGGTTCGCCCTGATCGCCCAGGGCGCGCAGGTGCACGTCGCCGCCTGGCCGGGTCGCGAACCGGAGACGGCGCCGTCGGACCCGGTGTGGGCGCGGCAAATGCTGCTGTCGCGCGCCTTCGCCAGCCAGGCCGGCGCTTACGTCATCGCGGCGGCGGGGGTGCGAAAATTCGAGCACGTGCCGGACCGATGGAAGCCGCTGGCGGCGTTCGAGCACAACGGGTGCTCGGCGATCATCGATCCGCGCGGCGAAATCCTCGCGCAAGCCGATTCGGAGGAAACGATCCTGATCGCCGACGGCTCTCTGGAGGAGGTCCGGAAAGCCAAAGCCGCGTGCGATCCGGCCGGGCACTATTCCCGGCCGGATCTGTTCGAGTTGCGGCTTGAAGGCCGACGGCTCTACCCGGGCGGCGACTGATCGCTCAATCCGCGCCGTCCCCGGCCTCGGCGGGCGGAGCGCGGAAGTCCACGTCCAGCTCGGCGGCCAGATAGGCGAAGGCCGCGTACGACGCGGTGATTTGGCGC